>CBDTZE010000136.1:0-6095 GCA_965364815.1 uncultured Nitriliruptoria bacterium
ACACGGACGTGGCGGAACCAGGCCTCGCCGAGGATGAGTTGCAACGGCTCGCGCGCAGCGCGGCGAGCCACGAGTGCCGCGAGGTCATCGACATCGCCACCGCCGGCCTGCACGTGCTCGGCAAGCCACCGCACGTCGACCGCAGGCGACGGAACGCCGGCTGCCGAGAGCTGCTCGACGAAGCCGGACCGGGCGTCGGCACCCAACACGCTCACGCGTCGCCGCCCAGCTCCGCCTCCATGCGAGCCAGCCGTTCGGCCTGTCGCAGGGCGCTGACGAGGTCGTCGAGGTCGCCGCCGAGGACGTCTCCGACGTTGTGGACCGTGAGGCCGATGCGATGGTCGGTGATACGGCTCTGGGGGAAGTTGTAGGTCCGGATCTTCTCCGCCCGGTCCCCCGTGCCGATCTGTCCGCGACGTTCGTCGGCGCGTTCCTTGGCCGCCTCGTCGCGCTGGACCGCCAGCAGGCGGGTGCGCAGCACCTGCATCGCCTTCTCGCGATTCTGGTGCTGCGACTTCTGGTCCTGGCACGTGACGACGATGCCCGTCGGCGCGTGGGTCAGTCGGATCGCGGAGTCGGTCGTGTTGACGCTCTGACCACCGGGCCCGGACGAGCGGTACGTGTCGACCTTCACGTCGTTCAGGTCGAGTGGCACCTCGACGTCGTCGGCCACGGGCAGCACGGCCACCGAAGCGGTGGAGGTGTGGATCCGGCCCTGGGACTCGGTCGCGGGGACGCGCTGGACACGATGCACGCCGGACTCGTGCTTGAGGTGCGCCCAGGCGCCCGTGCCCCGGACCTCGAACGTCGCCTCCTTGATCCCACCGATGGACTGCTCGGAGGAGTCGAGGAGGTCGACCTGCCATCCGCGACGCTGGGCGTAGGCGACGTACATGTCGCGCAACTCACCGGCGAACAGGCCGGCCTCGTCGCCACCTGCGGCGGATCGGACCTCGACGATGACGTCGCGGTCGTCGTCGGGATCCGACGGGACCAGCAGGACCCGCAACTGGGCCTCGAGCCCCTGCACCCGGGCCTGGAGCTCGGCGACCTCAGCCGCCATGAGGGTCGCGTCCTCCCCCGAGGACTCTGCCGCCATCTCCCTCGCGGCCGCGAGATCACCGACGGCGGCGCGGTGTGCTGCGCTGGCGTTGACCAGCGGCAGGAGGTCGGCGTGCTTGCGCGCCAACTCCCCCATGCGTCGACCATCACCTGCGACGGCCGGGTCGGCCATCTCGCGTTCGAGATCCTCGTGTGCCGCGACGATGGCGGCGAGTCGGTCCAGCACGGTCAGGCGATCAGTTCGCCGGGGACCGGCTCGTCGCCCGGGTCCTCGAGGTCGTCGAGCGCGGGATCCGGGACGGCGGGGCGCACGATCGTCGAGGGCAGGGTGTCCTGCACGACCCGATCACCCAGCGCGTCGTCCGGCACCACCGCTTCGAAGGCGCGAATCGCCACTTCGAGTTGGCCGTGGTCTGGCGCCTGCGTGGTGATCTTCTGGAGCCACAGCCCGGGTGCCATCAGCATCCGGACCCAGGCCCAGTCGTTCTTCTCCGCGCCGATGCGCAGTGCCTCGTAGGCCAGGCCCGCGACCAATGGCAGCAGGAGGACCCGCAGCAGGACGTGATAACTGACCGCCGCCACGATTCCGCCGTCCGGGGCCGGAATGACGGTGCCGGCGAGGGTGTAGACCAGCATCGCCAGCAGCATCACCAGGATGAGGAAGTTGGTCCCGCAGCGGACATGGGCCTTGTCGTGCGTGTCGACGTCGGCTGGCGAGAGCTGGTCCCCGTGCTCCCAGGCGTTGATCGTCTTGTGTTCCGCCCCGTGGTACTCGAAGACCCGGTGGATCTCCTTGATCCGCGAGATCAACCCGATGTACGTCAGGAAGACCGCGATGCGGGCGAACGACTCGATGACGTGGAACAACGCCCCGTCGCCCATCGCTCCGCCCAGCACGAATCGGTCCAGCGCACTGATGGCCGTCGACGGCAGGATGATGAACAGCCCGACGAAGATCACCAGGGCCAGGACCATCGAGGCGCCGATGGCCACGGGGCGCGGCTCGTCCTGTTCTTCCTCGACCGATGCCTGCTCCGCCGCGATCCCCAACGCCTTGACCCCGATCCCGATGGAGTCGACGAGGGCGTAGACCCCTCGCAGCAACGGCTTCTTCACGACGGGGTGGCGGTGCGCGACGTCGCCGACCGGGTGCTGTTCGAGCCAGATGTCCTCGTCGGGGCGGCGGACCGCGACCGCCCACGTCGTGGCGCCGCGCATCATGACGCCCTCGATCACGGCCTGACCGCCGTAGTAGTGGGGCGCCTGCTGCAGGGGACGGACGTCGCCCTCGTCACCGTGATGCACCGGCCGGGAAAATCGGCCCGGTGCCATGGCGGAGGTCAGGACGTCACACACAGCTCGGGTCCAGGGTCGAGGACGGACGGGCAGTCGACGACAAGAGCCGTCACCCCCAGTGTGCCGGGATCAGACGGTGCTCTCTCACCGACCCGACCTCACCACTGCTGTCAGCCTCCGTGGGGCGCCTGCACGATGGCCGGCGCACCGGGCGGCGGGACGGTCCCGTCAGTGGCCGCCAGCACGTCGACGATTGACAGGCGCGGCAGGAACCAGGCGACCATCGGACCGATCAGGACCGCGAACGCGACGGTGCCCACGCCGACGGTTCCGCCCAAGAACCAGCCACCGACCAGCACCACCAACTCAATCGCGGCACGCACGGCGCCGACGTTCACGCCCCGCCGGGCAAGGCCCGTCATGATCCCGTCGCGCGGCCCGGTGCCGAGCCCCGCCCCGATGTAGAGGCCCGAGCCATAGGCGATCAGGACGATGCCGCCGAGGAGGAAGGCCCAGCGCACCGGGGTCTGCTGGGGCTGGGACAGCACGGCCATGGCGGCATCGATCACGACGCCGATCACGAGGATGTTCAGGACGGTGCCGAGCCCGATCTTTTCCTTCAGCGGCGGGAAGGCCAGCAGGAGAAGCAGTCCGACACCGATGCCGACCGTGCCCATCAGGATCCCCGTGTGCACCTGGATCCCCTGGTGCAGCACGTCCCAAGGGGCGAGTCCCAGATCGGATTCGGCCATCAGGGCGATCCCGAAGCCAAAGAGGGCAAGCCCCCAGACAAGGCGTGGGAGCGGACGGCGCCAGAGGGGGGCGGCGGCGCCGGATACGGCGGTGTCATGGTCGTTCATGGACCGAAACGTAGGGGCCTGGCCAGAAACTCGCGCTGGCCACTGCCCTGCTCGGTGGATCAAAATCCCACGGATTCGGGTCGCCACACCACCGAACGCGCCAAAACCAATGAGGACTAGACACCTGTCAACCGTGGAGAAATGGCCTGCGGAACTCCCAGTGACGGGCCGTAACCCATTGTGACCGGAAGAAACAAGACCATGAACTCCCTCACCTCACGACACGGCTTCGGCCGGCGTGCTGGGCTGGCCACCTCGGCCACCCTCGCCGCCGCGCTGACCTCGATGTCGTTCGCCGCCACCGCGGCGCCGGCGCAGGAAGGCGGCCTCGTCGAGGTCATCGTCCGCGCCACCGACGGCGCCCTCGAGCAGGCCCGCACCGCGGCCATCTCCTTGGGCGGCGTGATCGAACGCGACCTGGGCATCATCAACGGCTTCTCCGCCGATGTGCCGGCCAGCAGCATCGCGAGCCTGCAGCAGGACGCCGCCGTCGTCTCGGTCAGCCCCGACGTCCAGGTGCGACTCCAGCAGCTCGCCACCACCGAGCCGGTCCTGATCACCGACGCCGAGATCCTTCCCGTCTACGGCACGGAGCCGATCCTCGAGCCGGTTCTGCTGGACCCGATGGTCAAGCCACTCCCCATCGAGCCGGTCCTCGAACTCCTGCCCATCGGCAAGGGAGACCTCGGGCTGGTCGCCGAGGCCATCCGCGCCGACAAGCTGCACGAAAAGGGCATCACCGGCCAGGGCATCGACATCGCCCTCATCGACTCCGGCGTCGTGCCGGTCGGCGGCCTCGACAGCAACAACATCAGCTTCGGCCCGGACCTCTCCTTCGAGGCCGACTACGCGCCGGTCACCAACCTCGACACCTTCGGCCACGGCACGCACATGGCCGGCATCATGGTCGCCAGCGGCGAAGCCCAGGGCATCGCTCCCGGCGCCCGCGTCGTCTCCGTCAAGGTGGCCGACGCCACCGGCGCCACGGACGTCTCCCAGGTCATCGCCGGGATCGACTGGGTCGTCCAGAACAAGAACACCGACGGCCGCAACATCCGCGTCCTGAACCTCTCCTTCGGCACCGACGCCAAGCAGGACTACACCCTCGACCCGCTGGCCTACGCCGCCGAGGTCGCGTGGCACAACGGCATCGTGACCGTCGTCTCCGCCGGCAACCACGGTGACAGCCTCGGCCGCCTCGCCAACCCGGCCGTCAGCCCCTGGGTCATCGCCGTCGGCGCCACGGACACCATGGGCACCGCCACGACCGCTGACGACACCACCCCCTCTTGGTCGGCTGTCGGCAACCGTTCACGCGTCGCCGACGTCGCCGCACCCGGTCGCTCGATCGAGTCCCTGCGCAGCCCGGGCTCGTTCATCGACTCCACCAACCCCACCGCCCAGCTCGGCGTGACCCTGTTCAAGGGCTCCGGCACCTCCCAGGCAGCCGCCGTCACCTCGGCCGCGGTCGCCCTGCTCCTCGAGGCACGCCCCGAGCTCACCCCGGACCAGGTCAAGTACGTCCTTCGCGAGTCCGCGGCCACGATCGCCAACAACGACACCAGCCGTATCGGCAAGGGCGCCATTGACGTCCAGGGCGCCGTGGGCTTCAAGGTCCACCACAAGCACTCCGTGCAGAAGCACGAGAACTCTGATGGCTCCGGTTCGCTGCACGACGCACGCGGCACCAGCATCGTCGTCAAGGACGGCGTCGCCCTCACCGGCGAGATGACCGCCAACGGCTCCACCTGGGCCGGCTCCACCTGGGCCGGATCGACCTGGGCCGGTTCCAACTGGCAGGGCAGCACGTGGGCAGGCTCCACGTGGGCCGGCAGCACGTGGGCCGGATCGACATGGGCAGGCTCCACCTGGGCCGGCTCGACATGGGCAGGCTCCACCTGGGCAGGCTCGACATGGGCAGGCTCGACATGGGCATCGACCGCCTTCTGGGCCGGACTGAGGTGGAACTGATGACACGCATCAACCGCGGCCTGCGCTGGGACTGACCCACGACGCACGCAAGACGAACCCCATGAGCCCAGGCCTGAATCTTCAGGACTGGGCTCATGGTCTTTGACCACACCAAGCGACCGGAGGGGCCACAATGACGGCGACAAGCCCTTCCAACGGGCAGGATGCACCCGTGAGCCCTCGCCAGCCCCGCGCCGTCCGTACCGCACCCGTCAGACGGGTGTGGGTCTTCGCGATGCTGATGGCCGTCGGTGGGGCGCTGCTCTACGTCTTCGTCGTCGCCGATCTGCCTCCCCACCTCCGACCGTTCACGATCCCGTGGCCCCTGCTGGCGCTCGCGTTCTACGTGACGGAGATCAACGTCGTCTACGTCCACTTCCGACGTGAGACCCAGGCCTTCTCGCTCAACGAGGTGCCGCTGATCCTGGGGCTGTTCTTCTCGGATCCGACCTTCCTCGTCCTCGCCGCCGTCCTGGGCGCCCTGGCTGCCCTGGTCATCTCCCGACGCCAGAGCGGGATCAAGCTGCTGGTCAACGTGGGCCATGTCGTTTTGGCCTCCACCGTTGCCACCGCCTTCTTCCACCTCGTCCTGGTCAATCCCAGTGGGCTGCGGTGGCAGTCGTGGGTCATCGGAACGATCGCCGCAATGATCGCCTCGCTGATCAACCTGTTCGCGATCTTCACGGCGATCTCGCTGTCCGAGGGCAAGGCAGAGTTCTCCAAGCTCCCACAGGTGCTGTTCGCCTCCGTCGTCGGCACGCTGACCACCGCGGCGCTCGCCATGGTCGCCGTCACGCTTGCCTGGGAGATCCCCGAGGCCACGATCCTGATCGTGATCCCGGCGACGATGATCTACGTGGCCTTCAACGCCTACACGGCGGAGAAGGAGAAGCACCAGAGCCTGGA
>CBDTZE010000137.1:0-6083 GCA_965364815.1 uncultured Nitriliruptoria bacterium
GGCTCCAGCGGTGACACCTCGGGCGGTACGTCCGGCGGGACCAGCGGCGGAACGTCCGGCGGCTCGGGCGGCACGACCACCCCGCCCCCGGCGCAGAACACGGACCCGGGCAACCAGGTCGGCGTCACCGACACGACCATCAAGATCGGCTACCTGGTCCCGCTGACCGGTGCGGCCCCGATCCCCACCTCGTGGGACGCCGGCGCCAACCTCTACTGGGACTGGAAGGACAAGAACGGCAAGACCAACGGCCGCAGGATCCAGTTGATCATCAAGGACACGGAGTCCTCGACGTCGACCGCCGTTGCCCAGGCCCGTGCGCTGGTCCAGGAGGGCGTGTTCACGATCCTCACCCTCGACCGCCTCGAGGTCCAGGACGCCGTCGCGAAGTTCCTCGAACAGGTCGGCATGCCCCACGTCATGATCCAGTCACCGGCCTCACCGCCGTCGAGTTGGAAGAACACGTTCACGGTCTCGGTCGAACACATCGCCCAGGGTCGAGGCATCGCGAACTTCATGGCGACCGACCTCAAGGCCGCCAACGGCGCCCGTCCGGTCGGGTACGTCCGCGAGCAGACCAACGCCCTGAAGCCCGGCGCTGATCAGTTCGAGGCCACGGCGAAGGCCACCGGCATGAAGGTCGTGGTCAACCGCACCTTCAACCCGGCCGACCCTGACGTGTCGTCGACCGTGCTGGCACTGCAACAGTCCGGTGCCGAGGTCGTCTGGCTCTACATGGCCCCGACGCCAGCGGCCCGAATCATCTCGCAGGCCGGTGCGCAGAACTACAAGCCGATCTGGTTCGCGAACTCGATCTCGTGGGGCTTTGAACTCATGCACGGCGTGACCGGCGGCTTCATGGAGGGCTCCTACGCGTTCAGCCCGTGGGTCAGCCTCTCCAGCCCGAAGAGCGCCGGTTACAAGAAGGCCTGGCGTGACCTGGGCCTCGACGGCGACCCGGATGACATCGGCCTGGTCGGCTGGGGCGCCGGTGGCGTCCTGGACGCCGCGTTGGACAAGGCCGGCAAGAACCTCGGCTGGGACACCTTCCGCCAGTCACTTCGCGGCCTGAAGATCCAGACCGACGTCTGGAGTCCGCTGGACTTCACCGGCGGTGGCTCCGTCGGCGCCGGCACCGTTGCGGTCTACAAGGCCGAGGGCGGCGCATGGAAGACCGTGCAGGAGGGTCGTCGACTCTGAGTCGACTGACCGCAGACAGCCAGCCGCACCTGCAGGCCTGACCGGGAGGTCCCGCGTTGTTCAGTTCGATCGTCATCGGCCTCGCCTCGGGCGCCATCTACGCGCTCGTCGCCGTGGGCCTGATCCTCGTCTTCAAGGGCTCTCGCGTCCTCAACCTCGCACAGGGTGAGTTGGGCGCGTTCGCGTTCTTCATCGTCCTGAAGGTCTCGCTGATCATCGGGCTCGTTCCCGAGGACGTGACGCAGACGCGGCTCTTCGCCGGGCTCATCCTGCTGGTCATGACCGTCCTGCTGGCGGCGGCCTTCGGGATCATCGTCGAGCGCGTCCTCATGCGCCGACTGGTCGAGCGCCCCGCCGTGCAGGGCACGATCGTGACGCTCGGCCTGGCCGTCGTGCTGATCAACGTCGAGGCACTGTTCGACTTCGCCTTCCTCCCCGAGGGTCGATCCAGCTACCCGATCTCCGCGCCGTCCGCGGTCGGCCGTGGGCAGCTCGGCCTGGACGACATCCCGCTGATCGGCGGCATCTTCAATGGTGGCGCACTGACGTCCTCGCTGATGGTCGCGGTCGTGCTGACGGCCGGCATCGGCTTCGCGCTCTTCACCTTCTTCAACAAGACACGCTTCGGCCTGGGTGTCGTCGCCGCGACCAGTGACAACACGGTCGCCCGCATCCTGGGCATCCCGGTCGTCAAGGTCTATCGCTTCACCTGGGGCATCGGCGGCGCGCTGGCCGGCCTTGCCGCGGTGCTCGCCCCGGCCGCTCTGCTCTCCGGCCAGATCCAGCCCGGCGACATGACGCTGGTGCTGGTGCGATCCCTGGGAGCCGCCGTCGTCGGCGGCCTCGACAACATCAACGGCGGCATCGTCGGCGGCCTGCTGTTGGGCGTCGCGATGTCCCTGTCGCAGTTCCTGTTCCCGGGCATCGGCGGCGTGGAGAACCTCGCCGTCCTGCTCCTGGTCGTCGGAACGCTCATGGTCCGCCCACGCGGACTCATGGGCGGCGCCGGCGCGGAGGTGAGCTGAGATGTCCAACACCAAAACCACCCTCGCCGGGCCCGCCTGGATGCCGCCCGTGCTTCGTCGCAACGGCGTCGCGGTCGCCGGACTGCTGGTCGCCGGCTACGTGCCGTTCGTCCTTGCCTCGACGCAGCTGACCGAACTCGCCAACACGATCTCCGTCGCCATCGCGCTGCTGTCCCTCAACGTGCTGCTGGGCTACGCCGGTCAGATCTCACTGGGCCACGCCGCCTTCCAGGGCACCGGCGCCTTCCTCACGCTGCAACTGGCGGCTCGCGGTTGGCCGTTGCCCGCCGCGATCCTCGTCGGGGCGCTTGGCGTCGCGGCCATCACCGGCCTGATCGGCCTGCCGTCCCTGCGCATCAAGGGCCTGGCGGTCGCGATCGCGACGCTGGTCTACGGCGTCGCCGCGGAGAAGTGGCTCTTCAACCAGGCTTGGTTCACCGGCCAGGACAAGGGCCTGTTCCTCGATGCCCCGTTCACGCACGCGGACTCGTTCTCGATCTACCTCGTCGCGCTGGGCTTCCTGCTGGCCGTCATCATGCTGGACCGGCAACTGCTGGAGTCCAAGCTGGGCCGCGCCTTCGTCGTCACGCGTGACGGTGAGGAACGGGCCGTCGCGTTCGGCGTCGAGCCGGGCCGCACCAAGCTGCAGGCCTACGCCTTGTCCGGCTTCCTCGCCGGCATCTCCGGTGGCCTGATCGTTGCGTTGGCCGGTGTCGTCTCCGGCGCCGACTACGGCTTCATCCAGTCGCTGGAAATCCTCGCCTTCGCCGTCCTGGGCGGCATGGGTTCGCGCGCCGGCGTCATCGCCGCGGCGTTCCTGCTGGTCGGCTTCCCCGGCTTCTTCCCGCCCCCGGACGCCCGACTTGCCCCGCTCATCGGCGGCATCCTGCTGATCGTCGTCGTGCTGTTCCTGCCGGACGGTTTCGGCGGCGTCGGCAAGCGCATTGGCAAGTGGTGGCGTGCCCAGACCAAGGGCATGCGCGTCGCGATCGTCGACCTCGGGATCCTGCTGTCCGGCGCGATGGTCTTGGTGCACCACGGCATCCGTACCGCCGTCGAAGAGACCAACGAGGCCGGCGAGGTCCTGCAACGCATCCCGGAGTACACCGGCGACACCGCCCTGTTCTTCGCGCTCGGGGCGCTTGCACTGCTGGCGATCATGCACCACCTGTTGGCCCCGGCCGACCCGCGCACCGAGGAACAGGTCGAGGGTGACGGGGCCTTGGCCACCGGCGCCGACGCTGCCGCTCGCGCGAAGAAGGCCGCGGCCAACGCGGTCGTCGTGCGCGACGTCCCGCGTGAACTCTCCCTGCGCATGCCGACCCGCGTCATGTTCGAGGCCACCGACGTCGGCGTCCGCTTCGGCGGCGTCCAGGCGCTGCAGAACATCAACCTCGAGGTCCGCCAGGGCGAGATCGTCGGACTCATCGGTGCCAACGGTGCCGGCAAGTCGACCTTCTACAACGTCGTCTCCGGCTTCGTCACCCCCACCCCGGGTTCCAGCCTGAAGTACAAGGGCCGCGAGCTGCTGGACTTCCCGGCCAGCGTCCGCACCCGCTGGGGCGTCGCCCGCACCTTCCAGCACATGGGCCTCATCCGCGACCAGTCCGTCGAGGACAACGTGCTGCTGGCCCAGCACTGGCTTGCCGACTACGACTCGTGGCTGGGCACCGTGAAGCTCGGCGGGGCCGTGCGCACCGAGGCCGAACTGCGGATGCGCGCCGAACTGGCCCTGGAGATCTTCGGGCTGGAGCAGCATCGCGGCGACCGCCTGGGCTCGCTGTCCTACGGCACGATGCGCATGGTCGAGTTGGCCTCCGCCGTCGCGTCCGGCTCCGACCTGCTGTTCTTCGACGAGGCATCCGCCGGCCTCGCGCCGACCGAGGCCCACGCCCTCGGCGACCGCTTCCTGGCACTGCGCCAGGAACTCGGGCTGACGATGGTCGTCATCGAGCACCACGTCCCGCTGATCGCCCGCACCTGCGACTACGTCTACTGCCTCGCCTCCGGTCGCCAGTTGGCCGAGGGTGAGCCTGCCAGCGTCCAGACCAACCCCGAGGTCATCGCCGAGTTCCTCGGCCGTTCGCAGATCAAGAAGACGACCGCTGACGACGTCGACGCTGCGCGGCCCAAGGCCAGCGACACCAAGCCGACGCGCAAGGCCGCAACGACCGCGACCGCTCGCAAGTCCACGGCGTCCGGCGGCAAGGTCGTGAAGAAGACCTCGGCCAAGAAGTCGACGGCGAAGAAGGCCACGGCCAAGGCAACGACCACGGCGTCGAAGGCAACGGCCACCAAGAAGGCCACCGCCAAGCGCGCCACCAAGAAGGTCGCGAAGAAGGTCGCCAAGAAGTCGACGCGTGGAGGTGACGCATGAGCGCGTCCGACACCCAGGTCATCCCGGCGGTCAAGGGCCCAAGCGCCGGCGCCGAGCCCATGCTCAAACTCTCCGGTGTCGTCTCCGGCTATGGCGACATCCAGGTCCTGCACGGCCTTGACCTCGAGGTCCGACCCGGCGAGGTCGTGGCGCTCATGGGCTCCAACGGCGCCGGCAAGTCCACGACCCTCAAGACCATCGTCGGCCTGCTGGACGCGACCAAGGGGTCGGTCCACTACAAGGGCCAGGACATCACCAACAGCTCGCCCGAGCTGCTGGTGCCCAACGGCCTGGTGCTGTGCCCAGAGGGGCGCGGGATGCTCAAGGACCTCACGGTCCGCCAGAACCTCGAGCTCGGGGCGTACGTCATCGCCGACCAGCGTGACGTGGTCGAACAGCGGCTGCGCCAGGCCTTCGAGGTCTATCCGATCCTCGACGAACGCCAGAAGCAGTTGGCCGGCACGCTGTCCGGTGGGCAGCAACAGATGTTGGCCATCGTGCGCGCCATGATGAGCGGGCCGGAACTGCTGCTGATCGACGAGGCCTCCATGGGCCTTTCTCCGGTCATGGCCGAGGACACCTTCGACCTGATCCAGAAGCTCAACGAGGAGCAGGGCACGGCCGTGCTCATCGTGGAGCAGAACGTCCTGGCGCTGGACCTGGCCCACCGGGCGTACGTGCTGGAGAAGGGTCAGATCATCCAGCACGCCGAGGGCTCCGGCCTCGACGACCTCAAGCTCAAGCTGCGCGAGATCTACCTCGGATCGGGCGACTGATGCTGGCCGTCTCCACACCACTGCTGGTGCTGGCTCTCCGGGGCACGCGCACGCCGGTCGCCGGCGGACTCGGCGGCGCCTTGGCCACGGGCTTCGTGCTCGCGGTCGCCACGGCCCTGCTCGCAGGCGCCCTCTTCACGATCGTCACACTCAAGACCACACGCGGCGAATGGTTCGTCCGCCGCAGCTTCGACGGGAGCATCGACATGCAACGCACCTCCAAGTGGCGGATGAACATCGGGATGCTGTTCCTGGCACTCGCCGGTGTCGTCGGCATCCTCGGCTATCTGAAGATCTCGCTGGAGACCCTGGTCGCCGCGCAGATCGTCTACCTGGCCTCTGCCGGCTTCGGCGTCATCATCCTGGCCGTCTTCGGCGGGGCGCTGATCGTCTCCGAGCAGCTGCGCGCCGACGAAGGCCGCATCCACGAGCTCGAGCACGCTCTCGCGACCATCGGCGACCGTCTCTCGACGTCCGTCTCCGAGCCGCCGCGCCTGCTGGACCGCTCCGAGGGCTGACGCCCGTTCGCGCCTCGGCTTGCCCGGGGTTGTGCAGGGTCCGGTTCGCTGAGCGCCGCGATGGCTGCACGACGGGCGGGCGCCGCAGGGTGTGGGTCAGCCGCGGTCGGGGCGCAGCTGGATCGCCGACGTCATCGACGCTGCGCTGGCCACCAGCAGTCCGCCGTTCCCACCCGTCGCGATCGCG
>CBDTZE010000138.1:0-6076 GCA_965364815.1 uncultured Nitriliruptoria bacterium
TGGACGGTGCGGCCGTGGGCGCCGGGCCAGGCGCAGGTGCATGCGCAGGTGCAGGTGCAGGGGCCGGGGCAGGTGCAGGTGCGGGCGGCGGCGTCGTCGGGGTTGTGGGCGCCTCGTCGGGTGCCGGCGTCGGGTTGACCAGCACCTCGCCGAGGACCTCGGTCTCGGCGTCGCCGTCGCCGTCGGCGTCCGTGTCGGTCGTGGCCGGGGCTTCGCAGGAGTCGGCCGGCTCGATGTCGGCCAGCGTCGGCACGACCAGGGTTCCGTCGGGCAGGGCGACGGCGGTGAACTGGCGGCCGCCGGCGTTCACCAACAGGGTGGTGCCAGCCGCGACCTCCGTCGGGGCCTCGAGCACCGGGGCGCCGCGACCGAAGACGAGGCGCTTGCCGTTGGTCTTGGCAGCAACCTCGCCGGTCCCCGCCACGGCGATGGCCGAGCCGTCGCCACAGTCCTGGAAGACGATCGTTGCCTCGCCAGCCTGCGCAGCGGCAGGTACGGCGACGATGGTGATCGCTGCCGTTGACGTCAGCACCTGGGACAGGCGCATGTGGGCTCCGAGCGAGGTCAGTCGAGATGCCGTCGGGGTGCGGGTTGCACGGCCACTCGGCGTAGTTCTCCTGATCACTGTGGGTCATTGACACACAAACCGCCACTAGAAACTTCCAGAGTGCGGTTGACCCGTGACGCTCCGATGCGAACCGGAGGGTCGGTCGCGATTCCGATCACGCTCCGTCGACATCGCCGTACTTTCTGTTGTGCGCCGGTCGCACGTTCTGCGGTTGCGCAACCACGTAGCGCCACGCCCCGGTCGGCCGAGGGGCGGGTCCTGGCTCCTTGCATGGCCTCGGTTGCGCCCCGCTGGCTCAGGTCATCGTGCGACGTGCGCAAGCTTGCGAGGCCCCTCGGCCAAGCCGTTAGCACTCTCGGGCGAGAGTGCTAACTTCCGTCTGGCACTCGGCAAGGGAGAGTGCCAGCGTCCGATCGAGCTGATCTGGCCTGGCCCGCTGAGCAGCATCCTTCTCCCACGAGTCGGTCCCCAAGCGGACCAACGGCTCGCGTACATCCGCACGCCAACGTCGCACGGCAACGGCCGTCGACGACCCAACACAAGGGAGTGGCACACGTGACCACGGCGACTGACGTCAAGATCAAGCCCCTCGAGGACCGCGTCCTCGTCACGGTTGACGAGGGAGAGCAGACGACGGCTTCCGGCCTCGTCATCCCCGACACCGCCAAGGAAAAGCCCCAGCAGGGCACTGTCATCGCAGTCGGCCCGGGCAAGCGCTCCGAGCAGACCGGCGAGCTGGTCAAGGTGGACGTGAACGTGGGCGACACCGTCCTGTTCTCCAAGTACGGCGGCACCGAGGTCAAGTCCGGTGGCCAGGAGTTCCTGCTCCTGTCCGCACGTGACGTCCTCGCGGTCGTTGGCTGACACCACCTCGTACGCATCACGCGAACGAACAAACTTCACGGAGCAAGCACATGGCAAAGATCCTCAGCTTCAGCGAGGAAGGCCGTCGTCGTCTCGAGTCTGGTGTGAACCAGCTCGCCGACGCGGTGAAGGTGACACTCGGTCCGAAGGGCCGCAATGTCGTCATCGACAAGAAGTGGGGCGCCCCCACCATCACGAAGGACGGCGTGACCGTCGCTCGTGAGATCGAGCTCGAAGACCCGTACGAGAACATGGGTGCGCAGCTCGCGAAGGAGGTCGCAACCAAGACGAACGACGTCGCCGGTGACGGAACCACCACCGCGACCGTCCTGGCCCAGGCCATCGTCAAGGAAGGCCTCCGCAACGTCGCCGCCGGCGCCAACCCGATGTCGCTCAAGCGCGGCATCGACAAGGCTGTCGAGCGCGTCGTCGAGGAGATCGCCTCCATGGCTCGCGAGATCGAGACCCAGGAAGAGATCGCCAACGTTGCCGCCATCTCGGCGAACAACGACCCGGAGATCGGCCGCATCCTCGCTGACGCGATGGACAAGGTCGGCAAGGACGGCGTCATCACCGTCGAGGAGTCGCAGACGTTCGGCATGGACCTGGACTTCGTCGAGGGCATGCAGTTCGACAAGGGCTTCATCTCCCCGTACATGGTCACCGACCCCGAGCGCATGGAGGTCGTCTTCGAGGACGCCTTCGTCCTCGTCGTGAACCAGAAGATCTCCGCGGTCCAGGACCTGCTCCCGGTCCTCGAGAAGGTCATGCAGGGCGGCAAGCCGCTCGTCGTGATCGCCGAGGACGTCGAGGGTGAGGCCCTCGCCACGATGGTCGTCAACAAGATCCGTGGCACGTTCCAGTCCGCCGCCGTCAAGGCGCCCGGGTTCGGTGAGCGTCGCAAGGCCATGCTGCAGGACATCGCCATCCTCACCGGTGGCCAGGTCATCAGCGAAGAGGTCGGCCTCAAGCTCGACAACACCACGCTCGACCTGCTTGGTCGCGCCCGCAAGATCGTCATCACCAAGGACAACACCACGATCGTCGAGGGTGCTGGTTCCGAGGAGGACATCAAGGGTCGCATCAGCCAGATCAAGGCCGAGATCGACAAGACGGACTCCGACTGGGACCGTGAGAAGCTCCAGGAGCGTCTCGCCAAGCTCAGCGGCGGCGTCGCTGTGGTCAAGGTCGGCGCTGCCACCGAGACCGAGCTCAAGGAGATCAAGCACCGCATCGAGGACGCACTGTCCGCGACGCGCGCTGCGGTCGAAGAGGGCATCGTCGCCGGTGGTGGCACCGCGCTGCTGCAGGCCGAGAAGGCCCTCGCCAAGCTCGAGCTCGAAGGTGACGAGCTGACCGGCGCGAACATCGTTCGCAAGGCCGTGACGGCTCCGCTGTACTGGATCGCGTCGAACGCGGGCCTCGAAGGCTCCGTCGTCGTCGAGAAGGTTCGCACCCTCGACGTCGGCATGGGCCTCAACGCCCTCACCGGCGAGTACGTCGACCTGCTCAAGGCCGGCATCATCGACCCGGCCAAGGTGACGCGTTCCGCTCTGCAGAACGCTGCCTCGATCGCTGGTCTGCTCCTCACCACCGAGGCGCTGATCGCGGACAAGCCGGAGCCTGCTGCTGCTGGCGGCGGCGGTCACGACGACCACGGCATGGGCGGCGGCATGGGCTTCTGAGCCCACCACCGACCTGAAGGTCAAGGACGACGCCCCGCTTCGGCGGGGCGTCGCCCGTTTTGGATCGTGTCGACTGGCCAGGGAAGTCGCTTGAGTAGCGTCACGTGCAGGACGGCTGCTGGGAGCGAGGTGCTGGAGGAGCAGACCGCGACTGAGCGCCCAGCCGAAGCTCGCGATCGTGCATGGTGGGCGACGCTGCTGGTCCTCGCCCTGGCGACGGTGGCACTCCGGTCGTCGGCCCTCTCCGGCCCGTTCAACGGCGACGAAGCCGTCACGGCCTGGACCCTGGGCCAGTCACTTCCGGACGCGTGGCGCTGGATCGTCGAGGTCGACACCCACCCGCCACTGCACTATCTGCTGCTGCGGCCATGGTCATGGGTGTTCGGTTCCGGGAACGTTGCGCTGCGCTCGCTCTCCCTCGTTCTCGGGGCCGGGACCGTCGTCATCAGCGGGGCGGCCGCGAAGGTCCTCGCCGGGAGGTGGGCGGGCCTGGCCGCTGCGGCCTTCGTTGCGGTGTCTCCAGCGCTGCAGCGTGAGGAGCCGGTGGCTCGGCAGTACGCGTTGGTCGCCTTCGGCGCCGCGGTTGTCACGTGGGGGCTGGCCCGGATGTGCGTGGACGAGGATCCGCGTCGGGGCGCCTGGGCTGCCGTCGGTGGGGCCGTCCTGGTGGCCTGGAGCCAGACGGGATCGGGGATCATGGTCGGTCTGGCCGTGGTCGTGGCCGGCGGCCTCCTGCCTGCCGAACGGTGGTCCACTGGCCGAGCGGCGCTGGTCGGGCCTGCCGTGGCGCTCGGCCTGCTGGCCCCTGCATGGGTCCTCCTGCATCCCGGGCAGGCGGGCAACGTGTCCGACCTCGAGTGGATCCAGGTACCGGGGGTCCGTGACGTGCTCAGCATGGTGTCCTGGGTCCTGCCGGGCCCCGATGGGCGTTGGGTCTCCGAACACGTCGTGCTGCGGTCGCTGATCCCGGCTGCGCTGATCGCCACGCTGGCCACCTGGGCGGCCGGGCGGCGACGGGCGATCGTCGCGATCGTCGCGTTGGTCGTGCCGTTGGTGTTCTTCGTGGTCGTCTCGCACCTCTGGGCGCCGATCCTGATCAAACGCGTGGTCATGTGGGCCGTCCCGCCCCTGGCCGTCCTGGTGGCTGTTGCGATGCGACCGTTGCGAGGCCGAGGCGTCTCATCGCGAGTCGCCACCGGCGCGGTCGTCGTGCTGATGCTCGGAGGGCTCGCGTCGTCGGCAACCCAGTCGCGGAACAGTTACGGCCACCACGAGTCGTTGGTCTGGGCGCTGGGGGCCAGCGAGGACGGTGACGTCCTGATCACCGTGCCGAACTCCTGGGAGTTCCTCTATCAGCGACTCGCGGATCAGGGCAGGTTCGCTGCGACGGCCCGGGGCTTCCCCGTCTCGCCGATCGCCGACTGGGACGCCCCCCTCGCCGGCGAGATCGACCACCGCATCGAGCAGGCCATCGGTGGTCCGGCCGCCGTGTGGCTTGTGCGACCACGGTTCGACGATCCCGGAGAGCTTGGCCGGCTGCTGCGTGAACTGAACGCATCCGGCCGGTCGGTGACCGGCCGCTGGCAGGACGAGCGCGCCGAGCTGCTCCGGTTCGAGCGGTGTGGCGCCCCCGGCGAGCCACCGTGCGAGAGGACCTAGGATCCCGGGCGTGATCGCTGCCCCCGCTCCGTTTCTGCGCCGTGAGCGCTTCGCGGCGGCGGCCATCGCCCTCGTCGGGTTGTTCGCGTCCTTCTGGCGACTCGGTGCCAGCCAGGTCCTGCCGGATGAGGTGGTCTATCTGCGGGCCGGCGCATCGCTCGTGGCTGGGACGGGGGATCCGAACCTCGAGCACCCGCCGCTGGCCAAGTGGCTGTACGGCCTCGCGGGTGACGTGACCGGGGCGCAGGTCTGGGGCGCTCGCGCCGTCGCTGCCCTTGCCTCCGTCGCCATCGGGGTTCTGCTCTTCCTGCTGGTTCGTCGGATGGCCGGCAACCGAGCGGGCTTGCTGGCCGCCGGGTTGTGGGCCTTCCTGCCGCATGCCGGAGGATCGTCCGGGACCTTGGCGCAGGCTGGCCGCCTTGACCGCTTCGCCATGCTGGATCCGGTGATGACGGCGCTGGCGTTCGGTGCCGTGGTGGCCGGGTGGGCCTGGCTCGAGCGTCCGCGGTGGCAGGCAGCCGCGCTCACCGGACTCCTCGGCGGGTTGGCGGCCGGGGCGAAGCCAACGGGCGTGTTGGTGCTGCCCGCCATCGCGGTCGTCGTGCTGTGGACGCGCCGCCGAGAGTTCTCGCGCCCCGTCACCGGGGTGGCGATCGCCGTGCTGGCGAGCCTCGTGGGCCTGGCGCTGGCGTACGCCCCATTGGGCTCCGGGGCGCTGGACGGTCTGCGTTACGTCGTCGAGTTCCAGTCCGACCACGCGGGGGACGGTCATGCGGTCACGGTCGCAGGGACGACCACTCTCTTCCCGCCTTGGTGGTCGCATGCCTGGTTCCACCTGCGTGACGACGGAATCCTGCTGACGCTGGTGCTCCTCGCCGCCCCGCTTGCCGCCTTGGCCGCGGTCCGCACCTGGCCGTCCGCCCCAACCACCTCGGTGCGTGTGCGTTCGCGTGCAACGGTGCACGCCGATGCACACGCCCCGTCCGGGACGGTGGACGGGCCATCGGTCCGGCTTGCGGTCGCCCACCTCGTCGCCGTCTTCGGGGTGCTGTTCGTGGCCCTGGCCGCCAGCCCGGTCAAGCTGCCGTTCTACCGGTACGCGTGGTTGCCGGTCCTGGTGGCGCTGCTGGCCATCTCCCTCGACGCGGGTTTGCGTGCAGTCCGGCCCGTTTCGCGCCTCGAAACGAGCGCAGATGCACGCAAACCGGCGTGGCGGCCCAGCACGGCCGCCGCGGGCGTGGGGCTCGCGGTGGTCGGGGCGGTGCTCGTCGGCACCTCGGCGCAGCACCTGTGGCGCGTC
>CBDTZE010000139.1:0-6032 GCA_965364815.1 uncultured Nitriliruptoria bacterium
CCGGACGCGCCGTGCCAGTAGCGGTGCACCCATCTCCGGGGTGTTCGCGGTGTGGGGCGTGATGATCACGTTGGTCATCGCCCACAGCGGGTGGTCGTCAGGCAGCGGTTCGGGATCGGTGACGTCCAGCGCTGCTCCGCCGATCGTTCCGTTCTGCAACGCAGCGACGAGGTCGTCCGTCACGACATGGCGTCCGCGCGCGACGTTGACGATCCACGCGTGTGGCGCCAGTCGGGCCAGCACGTCGGCGTTGACGATGCCCACCGTCTCGGGGGTCAAGGCGAGGGCCAGCACCAGGAGGTCCGCTCCCTCGACGGCTTCGATCAGTCCGTCCTGACCGACGACGCGGTTGGCGCCAACCAGTGGCTCGGGCGATCGGCGCACCACGGTCACGTCGCAACCGAACGGTGCCAGGAGTCGCAGGAACGACACGGTGATCTCGCCGCCGCCCAACACGCAGACCTTCGCTCCCAGCAAGTTGGTTCCGACCGGCCCGGTCCACGTCGTGGCCTGGGCGTACGCCCCGAGGTTGCGCAGCCCGGCAAGCGCCAGCCCCAGCGCGTGCTCCGCAACCGGCTCGGCGTAGACGCCCTTGCCGCAGGTCCAGGTCCGGTCGTGGTCCAGCACGTCGAGGAACGGCTCGATGCCCGCGAAGGGGAGCTGCACCCAGTCGAGGTGCGGGTGCTGCGCCAGCAACCGACCCAACCCGGCGGCGTCACGCGGGTCGGCCCACACGATGCCGGTGGCGTCGTCAACCTCGACGACCGCGCCACCACCGTCGATGACGGCCTGGCGCAGGTGGGCAGCGGTGCCGCCTTCGACGGCGATGCGGGGTGTCGTCACGGTGCGATGCTCCGAGGTCGGTCAGGCTTCCGGCAGGGCCACGAGCGTCTCGAAGGCGGCCGCGAGATCCGCGGGCGCCGGGCCTTCGCTGGCGGCCGCCAGCGTCCAGGCTCGGTCGAGTCCCTTCAGGTCGTGCGTGCCGCGGTCATCGAAGGCCAGGCCGGAGCCGGCAACCAGGTCGGCGATGGTGCTGGTCGTCCAGACCTCGCCGGTGGTGGCGGTCGCGGCGACGCGAGCGGCGGTGTGCACGGCGATCCCGGCGATGTCGTCACCCTGGTGCTCGACCTCGCCGCAGTGCGCCCCGATGCGGAGCTCCAGGCCAAGCTCGCGGACGGCGTCACGGGCAGCAAGCCCCGCCCGGACTGCGCGGGCGGGTCCCGTGAACGTGGCGAGGACGCCGTCACCGAGGAACTTGCGGACCTGTCCGCCGTGGTCCTCGACGGCTGTGGTGACGCGTTCGTTGTGTCGCGCCAGCACGGCGGTCCAGGCCGCGTCGCCGAGGGCCGCGGCGCGGCGCGTCGAGTCCACGATGTCGGTGAACAGGACCGTCAACAACGAGCGCTCGACGGCGCTGGGTGCAACGGTCCCCGTCACAAATCGTTCGAGGTGCTCGAGCGGCGGGCCCTGGTCGCCGGCCCAGGCGACGTGGTCGTTGCCGTCCAGCTCGACGTACTGGGCGCCGGGGATCTGGGCGGCCAGCCACCGGCCCGCCTGGACCGGGACGGCACGGTCGCCGCGACGATGCATCACCAGCGTGGGGACGCGGACCGTCGCGAGCAGTTCGCGGACGTCGAGGTCGAACGCCATCAGGTAGAGCTGGGCGACCATCCCCGGGCTGGCCGACTGCTGCTGGTTGCGGACCCAGTGTTCTCGTGCGGCCGGGTCGTCGGCGTTGGAGGGCTCGAAGATCTCGATGAGCACGGCCTCATCCCAGTACGGCACGACCAGTTCCAGTGCCGAGGCCAGCAGGTCGTCCTTCGGTGGGGCGAACGGGTAGTCGGGGGCGGCGCTGGTGCGTGCCATGCCGCCGAACAGGGCCAGCCGTTCGACCCGGTCCGGGTGTGTCGCGGCGAAGAGGATCGCCAGCGGGGCGCCTTCGGAGGCGCCGACGAGGGTTGCTCGCTGCACACCGGCCGCGTCCATGACGGCCAGCAGGTCCTCGACGCGTTCTTCGAGTGTCGCGGCGACGGCGAGACGGTCGGACAGCCCGACGCCCCGCTTGTCGAAGTGCGTGACGCGGGCGAAGCGCGCGATGGCCCGCAGGAAGTCGCCGTGACGTGGCCAGCCCCAGGGTGAGTCGACGTGGCTGACGAGGCCGTAGACCATCACCACGTCATGGTCGCCCTCGCCGAACTGCTGCCAGGCGATGCTGACCGGGGCCTCCGGCGCGCCGCTGAGCGCGTAGCGAGTACGTGGCTGGTCCACGGGCATCCTCGGCTTGGGCGCTGGGTCGGGCGGGCAGTCCTACGCTAACGGACCAGACCACACCGACCGCCCCGGAGCCCAGGCGTGAACGATCGCCCCATCGGGGTCTTTGACTCCGGTCTCGGCGGCCTCACGGTGCTGGAGGCCCTGGACGACCTGCTCCCGCACGAGGACCTGGTCTATCTCGGCGACACCGCCCGCTACCCGTACGGGCCGCGCAGCGTCGACGAGTTGGTCGCGTTCTCGATGCAGATCGTCGAGCACCTGGTCCAGGTCGAGGGTGTGAAGCAGGTCATCGTCGCGTGCAACTCTGCGACGGCCGCTGCGCTGGACGTGTTGCGAGCGTCGTTCGACGTCCCGGTCATCGGCGTGGTCGAACCCGGGGTTCGTGCAGCGATGAAGACGTCGGCGTCCCGACGCGTCGGCGTCGTCGGCACCCAGATGACCGAGTCCAGCAAGGTCTACGAACTCACCGCCGCCGAGGTGCGATCGGACCTCGACCTGTTCGTGCACGCCTGCCCGGACTTCGTGACGTTGGTCGAGGAGGGCACGGTCCGGGGCGCCCACGCCCGCGCGGTCGTCGAGGCAGGCCTGGCGCCGATGCTGGAGTTGGACATCGACACGCTGGTGCTGGGTTGCACGCACTTTCCCCTGCTGTCCCGGACGATCGGTGACGTGATGGGTCGGGGCGTGACGCTGGTGTCGTCCGCTGACGAAACCGCGTTCGAGGTCCGGGCGATCCTCGAGCGAACCGGATGGTCTCGCAGCCTCCGCCCCGGCGAGCACGGCCGGCGCCGGTTCCTGACGACCGGCGACCCAGAGAAGTTCGCCACCCTTGGCAAGCGGTTCCTCGGCTGGCAGATGCACGACGTGCGTCACCACGCCTGGTCGGCGACCGAGGCCTGACCGGGTCGCGTCGGGCGGCCGGGAGACGGCCGTCAGTCCGGGAGGACGCCGAGGGCCGCGAGTTCGCCTCGCACGGCCAGGGCGCCCCCGAAGACGATCCCGATCATCCCGGCCTCGTGCGCTGCCGCGATGTTCTCTTCGCGGTCGTCGACGAAGAGGGTGCGCTGTGGCGGGGCGTGCGCCGCCTCGGCCACCGCGGCGTAGAAGCGCGGGTCGGGCTTGCGGACGCCGACGCGACAGGACGCCACGACCTCGTCGACCAGGCCGTCGAGCATGCGCTCCTCGACGTCGTCGATCCAGGACGGGTAGTTCGTCGCGATGACCACCCGGCAGCCGGCGGCTCGGACCTCGGCGACCAACTCCTGCATGCCGTCCAGCCACACCGTCTGTTCGACTCGGACCTTCTCGAACGCGTCGAGGTCGGGGGACCATTCGGCGTGCGACGCCCAGAACTCGTCCTCGGTCAACTCGCCCGTCTCGAAGCGCGGCCAGGTGGTCTTGTCGCGCCCGGCGAACGCCGCCCGCATCCGATCGCCGAACGCCGCGGTCAGTGCTTCGCGGTACGGATCGTGGACCAGCGTGTCCATCAGGTCGAAGGCGACCGCGTCGATCTGGCGTGTCGTGCCTTGAGGCTGCGTCATGCGAAGAGCGCGGGCGTGCCCTGCTCCAGGTCCAGCAGTCGACGCTTGACGTCAACTCCGCCGGCGAAGCCCGTCATCGAGCCGTCGGCGCCGACGACGCGGTGGCACGGCAGCACGATGGACAGGGGGTTGCGACCGTTGGCGGCACCGATCGCACGGACCGCCGTGGGCCGGCCGATCGAGATGGCCTGCTCCGTGTAGGTGCGTGTCTCGCCATACGGGATGGTCGCGAGCGCCTTCCAGGCGGCGACCTGGAACTCCGTGCCGACGAGGTCCAGGGGAAGGTCGAACGTGCGGCGGTCACCACCGAAGTACTCACCGAGTTGATCCTCGGCGGCGTCCAGTGCGTCCTCGGCATCCTGCGGTGCGTCCGGGTCGCCCGAGGCCACGAGCTCGCCGTCGAGGCCAGCGCGTTCGGGGCGGTCGGCATCCCACAGGATCGCCCGGACGCCGTTCTCCGAGGCGACCAGCGTCAGCGTGCCGACCGGGGAGTCGTACGAGCGAGCGATCAGGCTCATGCCCGGCAGGTTCGCGGGGATCGTCGTGTCGGTCATGCGGCTGCCTGGGGTTGGGTCTGGCGGGGCGTTCGGGAGGGTGGGGACGGTTCGTCGAGGGCGGGGACGTCGGCGGCCCAGAGGTGGTGGGTCACGTAGGACCGCCACGGGGAGAAGGGTGCCGCCCAGGCCTGCAGGTCCGACGGGAGGTGGAGTGCCTCCGCACGCTTGCGGACGACCAGGTCACTGTCCAGCAGCACGTCGGGGTCGCGCAGGGCACGCAGGGCCAGGTAGTCCGTGGTCCAGGGTCCGATCCCTTTGGTCGCCAGAAGTCGTTTGCGCGCGGCGGTCCGATCGGCTCCCGGGTCGAGCTGGAGGTCGCCGTCGGCGAGGAGTTGGCACACGGCGATCAGCGCGGTGCCACGAGTCCTGGGCATCGGCAGGTCCTCGGGTTCGAGTCCGGCGATCGTCTCTGCGCTTGGTGAGGTGTGGTGCAGTTGCGTGAGCAGATCGTGGTCCGGGTCGTCCGGCGTCGTGACGACGACTGCGCCCAGCGGGGTGCCCCAGCCCTGCGCAATGGTCCCGCAGGTCTTGGCTGCTCCGGCCACCGAGACCTGTTGGCCGACGATCGTGAGCAGGGCCGCCTCCGTCGCACTGGCTGCGCCCGGGACTCGCAGTCCGGGGTTCATCGCCACGATCCGATCGAGGGTCGGGTCACCGGCGAGGGTTTCCTGGATCACGGCGGGGTCCGCGTCGAGGTCGAGGATCGTGCGCACCCTCGCCACCGCCGTCGCGAGGTCAGTCACGGTTGTCAGGCGGAACGTCGCCATGACGTGGTCCTCGTCGGGGCGCACCACGACCGTCCCGGGCCCGCCCGGCAGCGTCAGCACGCGGGCGTACGCCCCGTCCGTCACGATCTCGACGCCGTCGACCGCGCGTGCCGCGAACCAGCCCAGGAGTCCCGGGCCGTCGAACGGCGGACGCAACGGCAGCCGGACCGGGATGGCCACGGCTGCGCCGGTGGGGTTCGTCGTCCAGAGACCGTCGGTGGCTTGCGTCTGGGGCGTCCGTCGACCGCGGTTGGCGGCCCGGCGCAAGCCGCTCGGCGTCGAGGCAAAGACCTCCCGGATCGTGTCGTTGCATTGCCGCACCGACTGGAACCCGGCGGCGAACGCGATCTCGGCGACGGGCATCTCGGTGGACTCCAGCAGCACGCGAGCCGTCTGCGCCCGGTTGGCTCGCGCGATCGCGAGCGGCCCCGCCCCGACCTCTGTGGTCAGCATGCGCGTCAGGTGCCGGTCACTCACGGCCAGGCGAGTCGCGAGCCCGGTCACGCCCTCGCGGTCCACCACGCCATCACCGATGAGGCGCATGGCCCGTCCGACCAGGTCGCCCCGTACGTCCCACGCCGGCGAGCCCGGCACGGCGTCGGGGCGGCACCGCTTGCACGCCCGGAACCCCGAGCGTTGCGCTCCTGCCGCGGTCCGGTGGAACGTGACGTTCTCCCGCTTGGGGCGTGTCGGCGTCGGGCACGAAGGCCGGCAGTAGATGCCCGTCGAGGTCACCCCGACGAGGATCCAGCCGTCGAACCGCGCGTCCCGGCTCTCGATGGCCCGGTACCAGCCGTCCTCCTGCTCCGGCGTGGCCACGACGGTCGACTGCCGCGACCCTCGCTTGCCGCCCCGGGCTGCCGCGGTCGTGGCGGTTGCCTCGGTCGGGGCGT
>CBDTZE010000140.1:0-5997 GCA_965364815.1 uncultured Nitriliruptoria bacterium
GCTGACCCGCGCCGGCCACGACGTCGTCGTGTTCGAGCGGGCCGACCGCATCGGCGGACTGCTGCGCTACGGCATCCCCGAGTTCAAGATGGAGAAGGCCCACGTCGACCGTCGCCTGGAGCAGATGATCGCTGAGGGCACCGAGTTCCGGGTGAACACGACCGTCGGCGAGGACGTCACCGCAGACCAGCTCCGCGCCGAGTTCGACGCCGTGGTCATCGCCACGGGATCGACCATTCCCCGCGACCTGCCGGTTCCGGGGCGCGAGCTCGACGGCGTCCACTTCGCGATGGACTACCTGCCCTGGGCGAACAAGGCCCAGCACGGTGACCTCGCGGCCGAGGACGTGCCGATCAGCGCCAAGGACAAGAAGGTCATCATCATCGGCGGCGGCGACACCGGCGCCGACTGCCTGGGCACCGCCAACCGCCAGGGCTGTGCGTCGGTGCACCAGTTCGAGATCATGCCGCGTCCGCCCGAGGAGCGTCCGGCCTCGCAGCCGTGGCCGACCTACGCGATGACGTTCAAGGTCACCTCGGCCCACGACGAGGGCGTGGAGCGCGTCTACTCGGTCAACACCGAGAAGTTCACCGGCGAGGACGGCAAGGTCACGACCCTCCACGGCCACGAGGTCGAGATGGTCGAGGGCCGCTTCCAGAAGGTCGAGGGCTCCGACTTCACGATGGGTGCCGACCTGGTCCTGCTGGCCATGGGCTTCGTCGGACCCGAGCGCCCGCTGACCGACCAGTTCGGTGTCGAACTGACCGACCGCGGCAACGTGGCCCGGACCGACGACTACGAGACCAACGTCGAGGGCGTCTACGTCGCCGGCGACGCGGGGCGTGGTCAGTCGTTGATCGTCTGGGCCATCGCCGAGGGCCGGGCCGCGGCTGCCGCTGTCGACCGCCACCTCATGGGCACCACCGCCCTGCCGGCTCCGATCCCGGCCAGCGCCATGTCCATGCGCGGCTGATCAGGCTCGCTGGCGAGGGTCGAACGCGGCCCTCGCCACGTCGGCCAGCGTGCTCGCCAGGACGGCCAGCGCCACCACGACGACCAGCATCGTCACCAGCAGGGTTCGGTCCTGGGATCGGATCGCCAGCAGCAGGCCCGTCCCGATCCCCGGGACGCCGAAGACGTCCTCGACGACGATGAGTCCGGTCGAGATCGCGGCGACGTGCGCCCCGAGCGCCGTCGCGGTGCCGCCGGCCGCGGGGCGCCAGGCGTGGCGGATGATCCGACCTCGGGGCAGGCCGAGGCCGCGCTGGACCCTGGCCCAGGGCTGCGACAGCGCCACCAGCACTTCCTCGCGCGCCACCAGGGCCACGTGGGCGGCCGTGCCGAGGCCCAGTCCCAGCACCGGAGGGATCCAGTTCTGCCACCAGGCGACATGGCGTGACCAGCGAGGCGTCGGTGAGAGGTCGGTCCAGTACGCGAACGTGGTCTGCACGAGGATCGCAGCCACCAGTGCCGGAACGGCGACCAGTGCGATCGCGGCAGCGTTGCTGACGCGATCCGGGAGGGACGCCGGCCGACGTGCCGCAACCCACGCCAGCAGGGGCGCGATGAGCACGTTCAGCGCGAGGACTCCGGCCAGGATGCCGCCACTCACCAGTAGCCTCGCCACCAGCACGGGGCGGATCGGGTCGCCCGGGATGACGCGGCGGTAGTCGGGGGTGACGCTGGGCAGCATGCGGCCGAAGTCCAAGGACACAAGGTCCCCGACGAAGACCGCCCACTGGACGATGAACGGTCGGTCCAGGCCCATCTCGGCCTCGACGGCTGCGTACAACTCCGGCGGCACACGGATTCGGGTCCCCGGGAACAGTGCCTTGACCTCGTCGCCCGGAAGCAGGTGCATGACCGCGAACAGCACGAAGGAGGCCACCAAGATGGTGGCTGCTCCCGCCAGGAGGCGGCGACCGAGGAAGGCTGCCATCACGCAGCACCGTACAGCTGTCGGCATGCCCGGCATCGTGCTGCTGGTGTTCATCCTTGGCGCCGTCTTCTCCGACGTGATCTCGCCCCATCCCTGGGACGAGTGCTTCCTGCGACGCTCGCTGCAGGGCCCGTCGGCCACCCACTGGTTCGGCACCGACCTGCAGGGCTGCGACCAGTTCACGCGTCTGCTCCTCGGAGCCCGAACGTCGCTCGTGGTCGCGGCGTCGGTCATCGCCGGCGGCATCGCGATCGGACTGGGGGTCGGCACGCTGGCGGCCTGGCGCGGCGGGTGGGTCGATGCCGTCCTCTCTCGCCTGACCGACGTGCTCTTCGCCATCCCGGTCATCCTGACCGCACTGCTGCTCTTCGGGATCACGGAGGAACGCTCGTTGCTCCAGGTCGTCGTGGTCCTGACCCTGTTCTCCTGGCCGCCGATGGCGAGGGTCGTGCGGACCTCGACGCTCGACGTCCTGACCCGTGAACACATCGACGCAGCACGTGTACTGGGTGCCAGCCCACTGCGGATCATCCGCCTCGACATCTTCCCCGAGGTCCTCGGCCCGCTCCTGACGTTCGCCCTGCCGTACGCCGGCACGATCATGGCGCTCGAGGCGGTCCTGTCCTTCGTCGGGGCGGGACTGCAGTTGCCCAACGTGTCCTGGGGGCTGATGCTCGCGGGCTTGGGTGGACAGTTGGGCGTCGGGCCACGCGTCGCTCAAGCGCCACACCTCGTGGCCCCCGCGATCGCGCTGGCGCTGCTGGTCTGGGCGCTCATCGGCGTCGGGGCGCGACTGCATCAGCGCAACGCTTCCGACCTGCGCTGACAACAGGGAACGTTTCCCTGTCCCGGCGGGTTCCTTGGACACCCCGCCCCTCACCACGAGGCCCAAAGTGCTGCTCTCTCGCCATCGCCTTCTGCTCGCCGCCACGGCCAGCACCGCACTGCTGCTGTCCGCGTGCGGCGCCGAATCCGCCGACCTGGCGACGACCACGGCCGACGACACCACCGCCGATGTCGTCCCGGAGATCACCACCGAGCAGTCGGACCCCGTCCAGCCGGAGGTCCCCGTGGTGCCAATCCTGTCCGAGGACCTCTCCCCCGAGGAACGGGCGGTCCTGGCCTCAACGGCGACCCGGCCGGACGGCACCACCTTCGCCATCTCGGACTTCGCGGGCCAGACCGTGTTCGTCGAGACCTTCGCGACGTGGTGCTCGACCTGCCGCAAGCAGCTCAAGAGCACGACGGAAGCTGCCACGCAGGCGGGTGACGGCGCCGTGTTCCTGGCGCTGTCGGTCGAAACGGATCTGGACCCGGCGGAGCTCGCCACCTACGCGGCGGAGAACGGGTTCGTGGACATCACGTTCGCCGTGATGGACGCCGAGGCCCTGGCCGCGTTCAACGAGCAGTTCGGCCGATCGGTGCTCAACGCCCCGTCCACTCCGAAGTTCATCGTGCGTCCCGACGGCGCCATCACGGAGTTGGTGACGGGCCTTGAGTCCGCGGACGAGATCCTCGCCCAGCTGGCCTGACGGCAGTGAGCGAGTACCTCCAGGCGTTCGTGCTGGGCAACGCGGCCATCCTCGGCAACGTGTGCCTGCTCCCGCTGTACCCCGGCCTGTTCGCCCTGCTGGCGGCGAAGTCGGATCGCGAGGAACGCGGGCTGCGATGGATGGGCGTCTTCGTCCTCGCAGGCGTGCTCACGGTCATGATCGTCATGGCCGGGTTGCTGTACTCGGTCAACAAGATCTTCGCGGACACGTTCAACGTGATCCTGCCGATCGCCTACGGGCTGGTCCTGGTGCTGGGCATCCTGATGCTGCTTGGCCGCAACCCGCTGGAACGGCTCGGGACGGGCGAGGTGCCGATCGGCAAGTCCCCCGCGGGGAGCGCGTTCCTGTACGGCCTTGCGCTGGGTCCGATGACCCTGCCGTGCACCGGCCCCGTGATCCTGTCCGCGTTCGTGCTCGGTGGCGTCTCGGGGACGGGCGAGTTGCTTGACGGCATCGCCTACTTCATCGCCTTCGGGCTGGGCTTCGGTTGGCCGTTGGTTCTCCTGCCGCTCCTGGCCGGTCCGGCGCAGCGCAAGTTCTCCGGGTTCCTGACCAGGAACCACACCGCGATCACCCGTGGCTCGGGCGCGCTGCTGGTGGCCGTTGCTCTCGTCGGATTCGCAGTCGACTTCTTCTGAGCGGGTCGTAGAGTCGGGAGTCCTCGACAGGAACGTGACTCGTGGCAATCCAGGTCGCACTCGAACACCGCACCACCTACCGGTACGACCGACTCATCACGCTCGGACCGCAGACCATTCGTCTGCGCCCGGCGCCCCACTGCCGCACTCCGATCCTGTCGTACTCGCTGACGATCGAGCCGAAGCAGCACTTCGTCAACTGGCAGCAGGACCCGTTCGGGAATCACCTCGCTCGCTTCGTGTTCGAGGAGCCGACCCAGCTGTTCGACGTGCGGGTCGACCTGGTCGCCGACATGACGACGATCAATCCGTTCGACTTCTTCCTCGACGAGGCGTCGGAGCACTGGCCGGTGACCTACGACGCCCAGCTGACCAAGGACCTCGCCCCGTACCTCGAGGCCTCGGAGCCGGGCGCCGCGTTCGGACCGTGGCTGGACAGGGCTCGCGCCGAAGCGATCGACGAGCGACGCACGATCGACGTGCTGGTCGCGATCAACGGCATGGTCAACGGCGACGTCGGCTACTCGGTCCGCATGGAGCCCGGTGTCCAGACGCCCGACGAGACGTTGCAGACCGCGATCGGGTCGTGCCGCGACTCCGGCTGGCTGCTGGTCCAGGCGCTGCGCCACCTCGGCCTCGCCGCCCGGTTCGCCTCGGGCTACCTCGTGCAACTCAAGTCCGACCAGCAGGCCCTGGACGGTCCCAGCGGCCCGGAGCAGGACTTCACCGACCTGCATGCCTGGGCCGAGGTCTTCCTGCCCGGCGCCGGTTGGGTGGGGCTCGACCCGACATCGGGCCTGTTCGCCGGCGAGGGTCACATCCCGCTGGCCTGCACCCCGGACCCGTCCAGCGCCGCCCCGATCTCCGGCGTCATGGACTTCGCCGAGGTCGAGTTCGAGCACCACAACATCGTCACGCGGTTCCACGAGGACCCGCGCGTCACGCTGCCCTACACCGAGCCACAGTGGGACGCGATCGACGCGATGGGTCGCGCCGTGGACGAGCGGCTCGAGGCCGGCGACGTCCGGCTGACCATGGGCGGCGAACCGACCTTCGTCTCCGTGGACGACCGCGAGTCGCCGGAGTGGAAGATCGCCGCGGACGGCGGGCACAAGCGCGCCTTGGCGTGGGACCTGACCAATCGACTGGCCGACCGGTTCGGGACCGGGGCGCTGGTCCAGACCGGGCAGGGCAAGTGGTATCCCGGCGAGCCGTTGCCGCGTTGGCAGTTCAACGTCGTGTGGCGGACGGACGGCACCCCGCTGTGGGACGATCGCAAGCTGCTTGCCGACCCCTGGGCCGACGGCGACGCCACCATCGAGGACGCGCAGGCGTTCGCCGGAGCCATCGCCACACGCCTGGGCATCGACGGTGACGCGCACCTGGTCCCGGCGTACGAAGACGCCCTGTATGCCTTGATGGAGGACGCCAGCCGACCCTTCGGCGACCCCGCGGACGAGTCCGACGAGGCCGTCGCGGCCGCCCACGACGCAGGCGACCCGGTCGGCTTCGTGCTGCCGGTCCGCCACGACCACGAGGGCTGGGTCACCACGACCTGGGCGTTCCGGCGCGGACGACTCAACCTGCTGGCCGGCGACTCGCCGATCGGGTTGCGGCTGCCGCTGCACTCGCTGTCGAACACGCCCCCGCCCATCGAGCCGGACCGCTCCCCCTTCGAGGACCGTGACGAACTGCCGGCGCGTGGTCTGCCGGCGACGGTTCCCGCACGCGTGTCGGACGTTGCGGACGGGTCGCTGTCGTCCCTCGCCGTGGAACTCCGGGAGGGCCGCGTGCACGTCATCCTGCCGCCGCAGACCCAGGCCGAGGACGCCGTCGAGCTGCTGCAGGTCGTCGAAGCCTGCGCCGC
>CBDTZE010000141.1:0-5990 GCA_965364815.1 uncultured Nitriliruptoria bacterium
CGAAGTTCGGCTGCTGCTCGGTCAGGATGTCGAGGACATCGGCGGTCTCGCCCAGGGCGTGCGTCAGCGTCTTGGTCTGTTGCTGGAGCAGCCGCAGCACGGACTCGCTGGTGTCGATCAGTCGCTCGAACTCGGGGATGCCGGCGACCAGGGTCCGGTTGAGGTCGAGAGAGTCCGTGCCGAGGTCGCGAAGGTCCTGGCCCTTGCCGCCGATGCCCAGGGCAAGTTCGTGCAGGATCGTGTTGATCGACTCCGGGTCAACGGCCGCAAGGAATGCTGCCGACTTCTCCAGCAGGAACGGCACCTCGGCCGGGACCTTGACGGAGGGCGGGCGAAGGGTCTCTCCGGTCTCGGCGGGGGTCCAGTTCGGGCCCTGGGGCTGGAAGTCCAGCACCTGCTCACCGATGGGGGAGCGACGCAGCACCTGCAGGTCCGCGTCGATCGGGACCTGCTGGTCCCCCTGGATCTTCATCTGGACGAGCACGCCGCCATCGACGACGTCGACCCCGGTGATCACGCCGACGGCCTGGCCCAGCACGGTCACTTCCTGGTCGGGGAACAGCCCCCCGGCTTCCGGGATGGTGACGCTCAGGGGGTAGCTGTCGTCGAACACCACGCCGGTGGCGAAGGAGAGGAAGGCCCCGGCGGTGATGCCCAGGGAGAACACGACCAGCCAGACCATGTTCGCGGTGAGTCGGATCTTGCTCACTGGCCACCCCCCGCTGCCTGGTTCTCGGGTTCGTCACCGGAGACGGGCTCGCGTGGCGTGGTGTCCGTCTCCTCGGGCCCGGCCGCGTTGGGCGGGCGCTGAGCCTGCTGGCCCGGGTTCGGTGGGTCGCAGGACTCGGACGGGTCGTTCGCATCGTCGTTGAAGCCGCACAGGACGAAGTCCAGCCAGACCTGTGCCTTCTCGTTGATCGAGCCGTTGGGGACGTTGGAGTTGTGGACCGGCAGCCAGGTCAGCAGTTGCTGCAGACCGCCGTCGACGCGGGTGACCTGGTCGAGGAGTTGCCGGACACGGCGGATCAGGTTCTCGAACTCCGTGGCGTTGTCGCCAAGGATCCGGGCGCCGACGATCGACAGGCGCGTCACGTCGTCGAGGGTGTCCAGGAGTCGGTCGTCCTCGGCCTGCAGGGCGCGCGAGGCGGCCAGCATGTCGGCGATGGCGTCCGCGTTCTCCTTCGCCACCGGGGCGAAGGTCGCGGTGAGGTTGTCGAGGGAGTCGATGAAGTCGATCAACTCCTGTGAGTCCTGCTCGTATCGGCCGACGGCTCTCTGAACGGAGTCGAGGAAGTTCCCGAGCAGGCCCGCGCGGCCGCCGAAGGCGTTGGCGCCCGTCTGGACCATCGCCGCGATGTTGTCGGCCGCGACGAGGGAGAGCAGGTCCGCGCCGGCCACGACCACCTGCTCGAGGTCGTCGACCTGGCTGGTCTGCGTGATCTCCATTCCGTCGGCCAGTGGGGCGTCGTCGAGGACGTTGCCGTCGGCATCGGTGAGCGGGCGGAGGTCGATGTAGCGCTCGCCCAGCAGGGTCGTGCGGGAGATGACGGCCAGGGTGCTGCCGGTGAGACCGGTGTCGGCCAGGATCTCCATGCGCACGAGGGCGCGGTTGTCGTCTGTGAGCGAGATCTCGGCGACGCCGCCGATGGGCACGTCACCGGCCCGGACCTGTGCGAGTTCGACGAGGTCGTACACGTCGTCGAAGATGGCGGTGACCTCGATCTTGCTGTCGCCGGTGCCGGTGCACGCGGTGGCGAACAGGGCCAGGGCCGCGATGCCAGCGGCGAGCCGTTGGGGGATCCTCATCGGCCGACCTCCTGCTCGAGGGAGCGTCGGCGCTGGTCGGCCTCGGCCTGCAGAGCGTCACGCATCTCGGGCACCTCAGTCACGACACGGCGCAACGTTTCGGCGAGCGTCAACATGTCCTCGCCGTCATCGGTCTGGCCAGTCGGTGGGCAGGCGATGATCGGGGGCAGACAGATACCCGGCGGCACGGCGCCGCCCACGTCAAGGTTCTCGCACTGGTCTGCCGGCAGCCCGGCGCGGATGCAGACGCCGACGACACGTCGTCCGATGGCGTCGGCCACGGACTTGCCGAGTTCACCCGCATGGTCGACCAGCGGCAGCCAGTTGTTGTCCAGGTTGAGGACCCGCCCCGCGTGACGGAAGAGCTCCGCCTGGCTCAGGATCGACAGGGAGATCTGGTCGAGGTTGCGCTGGGCGGTGCGGCCCACTCGCGTCAGGGTCTCGATGTCGGCCTGCAGGTCGGGACGGTGGCGTTCGAGGAGGGTGGCGAGCTCGTCCGACACCCGGACCAGGCCGCGCAGTGCGGCGTTGATGTCGCCACGATCGTCCGACAAGGACGTCATGACCGTGTCGAAGTCGCCGATGAGCTTCGCGATCGCCCCGTCGCGGGACGCCACGGTCTCGTTGAGGTCCGAAAGGCGTGAGGCCAACGCGATCAGTTCGTCGTCGTTCTCACGCAGGACGTTGATCGCCCCGCGGGCCGAGTCGATGGTCGTCGCGAGTGCTGCGCCGTTGCCGTCGAGGGCGCCCGCGAGGTTGTCGACCAGGCGAGCAAGTTCGGTGTCGTCGATCTCGCCGACGAAGTTGTTCAGCGACTCCAGGATCTCGTCGAACTCGCTGGGCACGATGGTGCGCTCCAGCCCGATCGTCGCCCCTTCCTCCAGCGTGGCTCCGCCGGTGAAGGGCGGGTCGAGCTGGATGTAGCGCTCGCCGAGGAGCGCCGCGGGAATGATGATGGCTCGGGCGTCGGCCGGGACCTGGACGTCGCCGTCCATGAGGATCGTGACCGTGACGAAGTCATCAGCCGGATCGGTGCCCACATCGGTGATCTTGCCGACATCGACGCCCAACACGCGCACAACCGAGCCGGGGAACAAGTTGTAGGTGCGTGCGAACTGGGCCGTGATCTCGTACTCGGCTGGGCCGTTCTGCGACTGGCAGGCGGTGGCGAACAGTCCCAGCATCGCGACGAAGGCGACCAGGAGGCGGGTGGCGCGAGTCATCGTGCGACCTCCCGGTTGAAGCGATCGAGATCGAAGAAGTCCAGCAGCCCGCGTCGTGCGGCCGTGCGGCGAATCGAGGCCGGGGCGGGGTCCGCCGGGGCGTCTTCGCAGTCGGGGTCCGGGCCGAGCAGCATGGTGAGGGCTGCGTCGAGGTCCCCGCCGCAACCGAGCAGCGGATCGATGCCTGCGGCACCGGCCTCGGTCACGAAGACGTTGCCCCACATCGGGTTGTCGTTCTTGGCCGGGCCGCCCTGGTAACCGATCGAGGCAAAGCCCTCGAAGCTGACGCCGGCGTAGGCGAAGATGTGGGCGAGGTCGACCTGGTGATCGTCGATGATCGCGAGGTCGGTGGCCAGTTCGGCCAGGACGCGGTCGATCTGGCTGCGTCGGTCGCTCACGAGGTCGGCGACGGTCGTGCTGGCGCCAGCGGTCTCGCGCAGGAGCCGAGTCACGTCGTCTCGACGGTCGACCAGGCGGTCCAACGTCGAGCCGAAGTTGTCGATGATGGCGATGAGTTCGCGATCCTTGTCCTCGATCGCGTCGATCACCACGAGGCCGCGGTCGAGGACGACGGCGATGTCTTCGCGCTTGTCGACCACGACGGCCGCGAGGCGCTGCACGCCGTCGAACAGGTCGGCGACGTTCTGGTTCTGGCCCTCGGTGATGTCTGCAAGCGCCGTCAGCAGTTCGTCGAGTGCCCGCACGTTGGATTCGGCCAGCAGTTCCACCGTCTCGTCGCCCAGTTCCGGGAGGTCGACGGGGGTGCTCGTGCGCTCCAGGGGGATGACGTCGCCCTCGACGAAGACGGTCGAGGACGTCCCCGGGTTGATGCGGATGGCGCGACGGCCCAGTGCGCCGGTCAGGAAGATCTCGGCGCTGGAGTCGGCGGGGATCTCGGGCGCGTCGAGTTGGAACTTCACGATGACGTGGTCGCCGTCGATGCTGACGTCGGCCACGCGCCCGGCGCGGACGCCGGCGACGAGCACGAAGTCGTCACGTTCGAGGCCGGCCGCGTCGGAGAACTCGGCGGACATGGGGGTGCCGGGCCGGAATGCCCCGCTGGATGCAGAGATGGCGAAGTAGGTCCCCACGGCGATGAACAGCGAGACGACGAGGCCGATCAGGGCTTGGTTGCGTTCGAGCATCATGGCTGCACCTCCCGCATCGCGAGTGGTCCGGTCCGCAGGAAGAACGGCGCCAGTGAGGTGGATCGTGAGCTGCGGGCGGCGGTCTCCTCGGGCAGTTGGCCGCCGCGCTGCGAGGAGAGTTCCTGCTCGTCGAACGAGACGCCGACCCCGTTGACGTTGAACCACTGGCCCAGTCGGGAGATCCGGTGGTAGGCGACCAGGCCGCGGCCCAGCGTCGTCACGATGTTCTCCAGCCCGTCGCGGTTGACGGACAGGATCGCGGTGATCGCGTCGAGTTCGTCCAGGGCGCCGCGGAGATTGTCGTCGTTGGTGTCGACGAAGCGTCGGAGCTCGGCTTGGGCGTCGGCGAGCTCAATGACGGCGTTCTCCAGGGTGTCGTTGCGCGCAGCGACCGTGGTCGCGACGTCCGCGAAGGACTCCAGCAGTCGCCGGAGCTCGGTCTCGCGTTGCGCGTAGGCGTCGAGCGTCGTCGCGGAGTTGGTGAGCAGGTTGCGCAGTTGGTCGTCGCGGGACGCCAGCGTCTGCGTCAGGTCGGCTCCGTCCTCGATGAGGGCACGGACCTCGTCGGTCCGGTCGACGAGGGCGTCACGGAAGGCTTCGACGACGAGGTTGCTGACCTGCGGGTCCAGGCCGCGCATGACCGGGGTGAGTCGCTGCAGGAGTTGGTTGAGGTCGGCCGGACCCTCGGTCTGCGCCAGCGGGAAGCGAGTGCCGGCCTGGGCCAGGTCGGCGGTGCCCGGGACGATGTAGACGAAGCGGAGCTGGATCACGTCACGCCAGCGGATCTCGATCCGGCTGTCGGCGGTGACGGGGACGGTGTCGTCGACCTCGAACTTGACCAGGGCCGTGCCTCCGGGCAGGACCTCGATCGAGTTGACCTTGCCGACGCTGACGCCGGCGACCTTGACGTGGTCGTTGGGCAGCAGGTTGCTGACGTCAGCGAACTCGGCCTCGAAGTCCATGCGTCCACCGAAGGACAGGTTGCCGATGACGGCGACCAGCCAGGCAGAGAAGGCGAGGCAGACCAGGGTGAAGACGAGGAACTTGGTCCCGGGGAAGCGTGCGGTCATCGGTTGACCCCCCGCTGCGCGTCGAACTCGCCGGTGCAACCGGGCATCAGCTGGGCAAGGGGCCCCGCATCAGCGCAGAGTCGGTCCAGCCAGTTCCCGCGCGGTTCCTGGCCACGACTGTCGTCGCCGCCGATCAGGATGCGGAAGTAGGCGAACTCCGTGCCGTCGTTCAGCGGCCCGCCTTCGCCGAATCCGCTGGCGTAGGCGCCGACGCCGTTGATGTACTGCCCAATGAAGCTCATGTTGCGTTCCAGCACGGCCCCGACCAGGTCGCCTGCGGCCAGTGACCGGCCGATCAGGTCCTCCTCGACCTCGAGGAACTCTGCGAGGCCGATGGCGAGGGTGGAGAGTTGGGCCAGTCCGTTGTCGATGTCCGCGGTCCGCTCGACCAGCAGTCGTGTCGCCGGACGGATGCCCCGGTTGACCGCGGTCAGGTTGGGGATGGCCAGTGCGAGGTCGTCGGCGACGTCCCCGAAGGCGCGAAGGCGGGCGATCACGTCCGGGGCGGTGCGTTCGGCGAAGGCAGCCAGTTCGGCGCCGACCTCGAGGTTGGCGATGATCGTGTCCTCGGTCCCGGCCTGTTCGGCAAGCGCGGCGACGACGAGGGCCAGGTCCTGCGGATCGATGGCGTCGAGGACGTTGCCGAGCTCGTCGAGGACCTCCTGGAACTCCGTGGGTTCGCGTGAGGCGGCGACCTGCGACCCAGCTTCCAGGTAGGGCTCCTGCCCGAAGGCGGCATCGTC
>CBDTZE010000142.1:0-5969 GCA_965364815.1 uncultured Nitriliruptoria bacterium
CCTCGTCGACGCCGCCGGCGACGCCAACGGCCTCAACGGCCAGGGCGTCGAGCCTGGCATGAGCGTGTCCGGTCCCTTCGGGATCCCGGGCGCCGACCTCCAGGGCATCCGCTTCGAGACCGTGAAGAACGGCCCGAACGTCGGCGAACTGCTCGTCCATGTCACGCTCGACCAGCCCCTCGCAAGTTCCTCGCCCGACCTGGTCGTCCGCACGGTCGCGAACGTCGGCGGCTGCCCCAGCATGTTCGCCGCAAACTCCTCGCTGGCCAACGGCCCCGCGGGCTACTGGCGCATGACCGACCCCGCAGCCTGTGGGTTCCCGGAGGCTGACGCCAACCCGGCCACAGGCGTGGCCGACTACCGCGAAGGCGTCTACGTCGAGTCCACGGACTTCGGCTTCACGATGCGCATGGTCCGGAGCGAACTGCCAGCCTTCGCTGCCAAGTTGCTGAAGATCGGCGGCTCGATCACGGAGGTCGACGCACACACCCGCACCATCCTGGTGGCCGCGACGATTCCAGTCATCGACGAGCTCGTCGACCCGTCCTTCACCAAGTACAAGATGGGCGACTGACCCACCCCGCTTCACGACGCCCCGGCACTCGCCGGGGCGTCGTCGTTTTCCTGCTGGCCGGACGACGGGCGCGCCGGGCCGTCCGTGAGCGCGCGCTGGGAGGTCCGGAGCCCCGGGCCGCAGAAACCAGAAGCAAGCACCGCAACCGTCCCACCGGAGCCGTCCAATGCGCCCCATCCGTCTCGCCGCCGCCCTCGTGGCTGGCGCCATGGCCTTCCCGCTCGTCGTCGCTGCCGACGCCGACCCGGTCGAGCCCTACCTGACCGACCAGGCGGGTGACGCCAACGGCCTCAACGGCCAGGGCCTCGACAGCAGCGTTCCCGAGGTCGCGGCCGTCGGGTACGACATGGCCGACCTGCTGGGGCTCAACTTCGTCACGCTGTTCGACGACGACGGCGAGGCCAACGCGCTGGAGATCCGCCTGCTGACCGCCGCGCCCCTCACCACGATGGGCGACACGATGCTCATCCGGATGAACGGCGACGTGGGCGGCTGCCCGGGCCGGTTCCAGATCAACGTCGACAACGTCGTCTACGGCGACTCGATCGACTTCAACTGGTACCTCGACGGCTGCACCGGCACGTCCGACGACGCCGTGATCACCGGGATCACCGTCGCCGACGACGAGTGGGTCCTGGCCCTCGACGAAGAGACGGGCGAGACCGTCGTCACGATCCCGTTCGCCAGCCTCGCCGAGCACAAGCTCGACGGCTACCTCAAGGCCGGCAAGCGCATCACGATCACGGACGTCACCGTCCGCCACGTCATCGGTGAGCCGTCCGGCACCGCCCCGTACTCGGTGGTCGTCCCGGTCTGGGACATCATGCACAACCCGGACTTCGCGTCGTACAAGATCGGCGGCTGACCAGCCCCGCCCTTCCAAGCACAAGACGAACGCCCCGACCGGATCCGGTCGGGGCGTTCGTCATGGGTGATGCGGCGTCAGCCAAGGTCGACGAAGCGACCCTCGATGGCGCCGATCTGTGCGGCGATGCCCTCGACGACCGCGCGGGCCGGGGCGTCGTCGAGGCAGAGCGCCATGAGCGCCTCGCCACCGACCTCGCTGCGACCGACCTGTGCGGCGGCAATGTTGACGCCGGCCTGGCCGAAGGCGTTGCCGACGGCGCCGATGACACCCGGCTTGTCGGCGTAACGGAAGAACGCCATGTGGCGCGTGGGCTCGACGTCCAGCTTCGTGCCGCCGACCTCGACCAGACGCTCGCGGTCGCCGGGGTGGAAGACCGTGCCGGCGACGCCCATGGGCGAGCCGTCGGCGCGGACGCCCGACACGCGGATCAGGGAGACGAAGTCCTCGGAGTGCGTGTCGCTGATGTCACGCAGACGCAGGCCGCGGTCCTCGGCGAGGAGCGGGGCGTTGACGAACGTGACGGGCTCGTGCACGAAGCTGGAGAGCAGGCCCTTGAGGACCGAGAGGCCGATGACGCGGCAGTCGGCCTCGGCGATCGCGCCGAGGAACTCGACGGTGACCTCGCCGACGTACTCCTGGCCGCGCAGGGCGCTGAACAGCTTGCCCAGCTTCTCGCCAAGCGGCAGGAACGGCTTGACCATGTCCTCGACCGGGCCACCGTTGACGTTGACGGCGGACGGGACGAACTCACCGGCGAGGGCGAGGTTCAGGGCCTCGGCGACCTGGACGCCAGCGCGGTCCTGGGCCTCGTCCGTGGAGGCGCCGAGGTGGGGCGTGACGACGATGTTGGGCTGCTCGAACAGCGGCGACTCGGTCGTGGGCTCCGTGTCGAACACGTCGAGGGCGGCGCCGGCGATGACGCCGTCGGCGACGGCCTGGGCCAACTCTGCCTCGTTCACGATGCCGCCGCGGGCGACGTTGATGATCCGAGCGGACGGCTTCATCGTGGCCAGGGAGGTGGCGTTGATGACGTTGATCGTCTCCGGCGTCTTGGGCAGGTGGATCGTCAGGAAGTCGACCTGCGTCAGGACCTCCTCGATCGTCTGCGCCATGGTCACGTTCATGCGGGCCGCGCGGTCAGGCGACACGAAGGGGTCGTACGCGACCAGCTTCATGCCGAAGGCATTGGCGCGCTGGGCGACAAGCGCCCCGATGCGGCCCAGGCCCAGGATGCCCAGGGTCTTGCCCTGCAGCTCCGCGCCCTTCCACTTGGACCGCTCCCAGCGGCCTTCCTTGAGCGCGCCGTGCGCCTGCGGGACGTTGCGGGCGACGGCCAGCAGCATCGCCATCGTGTGCTCGGCGGCGGAGACGATGTTGGACTGCGGGGCGTTGCAGACGATGACGCCAGCGCGCGTGGCGGCGTCGATGTCGACGTTGTCCAGGCCCACACCGGCGCGACCCACGACCTTGAGATTGTCGGCGGCGGCGATGACGTCCGCGTCGATCTGGGTCTCGGAGCGCACGACGATGCCGTCGTACACGGAGACGATGGCCAGCAGTTCGTCCTTGGACAGGCCGGTCTTGACATCGACGTCGTGCTGCTCGGAGAGTGCGGCGACGCCTGCCTCGGCAAGCTTGTCGGCGACCAGGATCTTCACGGGAGTTCCAACGGGGGTGGGTTGCCCGGAGGGTACGTCCGCCCCGTGAGCCCGAATCCGCCAGCAGGGCCAAACGTGCAATTGTCCGGACAACTTCCGTTGGCCGAAGCGCGTCGTCAGTCGGTCGTGTTGACCATGTGCGGCGCGAAGGACGTCGAGTACTCGACCATCACGGCCTTGACGTCGTCGGGGAAGGCCATCGACTCGATCGCGGCCACCATGTGGTGGACCCAGCGCGCGGCGCCCTCGGGCGTCACCGTGAAGCCGGCGTGGCGCATCCGCAGGCGGGGGTGCCCCTTCTTCTGCGAGTAGATCGCCGGGCCGCCCCAGTACTGCGCCAGGAACTCCGCCAGCGCGATCTTCCCGGGGCCGAGGTCCTCGGGATAGACGGGGCGCAGGACCTCGTCGCCCTCGACGCCGTCGTAGAAGCGCTCGACAAGTTCGTGGAACGCGTCCAGTTCACCCGCGCGCTCATAGACGGAACGGGTCGGGTCCTCGGGCCTGGGTTCGATGTTCACAGTGCCTTCTCCCAGTAACCGATGTCGATCCACTTGCCGAACTTGTTGCCGACCTCATTGAGTGTGCCGACGTGCCGGAACCCGAACCGTTCATGGAAGGCGACCGACGAGTCGTTGGGCAGGGCGATGATGGCGTAGGCCCGGTGGAAGTCGTCGGCGGCCAACTGCGGCAGCAGGCGGTCGTACAGCGCCCCGCCGATGCCCCGGCCGCCCGTCGTGGGCGCGACGTAGATCGAACACTCCAGCGACTTCGCGTACGCCGGCTTGTTCCGCAACTGCAAGGTCTCCACGTACCCCAGCACATGGCCGTCGATCTCCGCGACGAGGAAGTGGTACGGACCATCGAAGACGTTCGTGCGCAGCTTCTCCTGCCAGTCCAACGGCTTCGGGACGGCGGTGTTGAACGTCACCGTCGTGGTCAGCACGTAGTGCGTGTAGATCGCCAGGACGCTGGGGAGGTCCTCCAGGGTTCCTTCGCGCACGACGACGGGCGACGACGCGGCGTCGACCGTGCCGTCAGGCGAGGGAGGCGGTGGCTGGGCAGTCACGAAAAGTCCGTGCGCAGATCGAGGGACGTCGAAACGTAGTGTCGCGGCTGCAGCCCCTCGACGCTCGGACCGACCATCCCCGCCACGCCCTCCCCCGGCGAGGTCGACCCGACCGACCCCTTGGCGCATGTCCGGGCCAGGTTCGTCCTCCCGCCGGGTGTGACCTACCTCGACGGCAACTCGCTGGGTCCGGCGCCCCGATCCGCAGCGGCGAGGCTGGCCGAGGTGGTGGAGAAGGAATGGGGCGAGGGCCTCATCCGGTCCTGGAACGACGCCGGGTGGGTCGACCTTCCGGCCCGATGCGCGACCCTGCTGGCGCCCTGGCTGGGCGCGGCGTCGCCCGAGTCCGTGGCCGTCACCGACTCCATCAGCGTGAACCTCGCCAAGCTTGTCGGGGCAGCGCTGCAACTGCGCCCCGAACGCCGGACCGTCCTGACCGTCACCGACGGCTTCCCGACGGACGCCTACGTCGCGACGTCGATGGTCGACCTGCTGAACTCGACCCGGCTGGAGCGCCGCGAGAGCCGTCACCGCGTCCGTGCCGTGCCCGTCGAGGAACTCCTCGACCGGCTGGACCACGACGTCGCCGTGCTGTCGATCCCCCACGTCGACTTCGCCACCGGCCTGCGCCTGGACGTTCCCCGACTGGTCGAGGCAGCGCACGAGGTCGGGGCGCTGGTCCTGGTCGACGCGGCCCACAGCGCCGGGGCGTTGGCCCTCGCGTTCGACGAATGGGACGTGGACCTGGCCGTCGGCTGTTCCTACAAGTTCCTCAACGCCGGACCCGGCGGCCCCAGCTGGCTCTACGTGCACCCGCGCTGGCACGACGTCCTGCGCACCCCGATCGCCGGCTGGTTCGGCCACGCCACGCCCTTCGCGTTCGACGCCACGTGGGAGCCCGCACCGGGTGCTCGTCGCTTCCTCGCCGGCACCCCGTCGGTCCTCGCCTTCGCCGCGTTCGAGGAAGCCCTGCTGGCCATCGCCGATGTCTCACCGACCGTCGTCGAGGACGTCGCGGCCACCCTCACGTCGTCGTTCCTGGCGCTGGTTGCCGACCGACTCCCGGACGACGTGTCGGTCGTCACCCCCACCTCGCCGGAGCAACGGGGCGCCCAGGTCACGCTGCGGCTGGCCCACGCCTGGGAGGTCAACGCCGCGCTGCTGGACCGAGCCGTCATCGGCGACCACCGCCCGCCCGACCTGCTGCGGTTCGGCTTCGCCCCGCTGGTCACCTCACCGGAGACCGTCCGACGGGGCGCACGCGAACTCCTCGACGTTCTGGACTCCGAGGCCTGGCGCGACCCCCGCTACGCCCACCGCACCGTCGTCCCCTGACGCCGGGTCCTGACGCCGGGTCCTGAACGGTTCTGCCGAGATCCCGGCAGAACGGTTCACGACCTCGACGGGGCGCCCCGAGCCGGCGCGTCAGAAGGCGCCGATGGGGCGGAACAGCTCTTCGTGCTTGCGCATCGCGTAGCGGTCGGTCATGCCGGCCACGTAGTCGACGGCCTGCTGGATCGCCGGGTCGTCGGGCAGCGCGTAGCCGACCGGGATCTGGTCGATGTTCTCGGCGAAGTGCTCGACGAGGTCACGGATGACGCGGATGGCGCGTGAGGCCTGGGCCTGCGAGTCGGGGCGCAGGTAGACGTGGTTGAACATGAAGTCGCGGAGTTGGTTCATGACGGCGAGGTCCTCGTCCGTCATGGCGATGCGCCCCGCCTCGACCGAGTTGTCGACCACGGCCACGATCATCGACTTGATCCACGGCGAGCCGGGCTCACCGAAGCGGTCGAGGACCGGCTG
>CBDTZE010000143.1:0-5962 GCA_965364815.1 uncultured Nitriliruptoria bacterium
CCCGGGGCGGGCGCGGCGGCCGGTCCGGGTGGCGGTGCGGTGGGTGGTTGGCATGGGTCGATTGTGCGGCAGGGGTGTGACATCACCGCCCGTTCCGGGCCCCCGCGCAGGCGCTCCGCGAACCCGGCGGGCGGTGTCCTGTGCCAAGATGTCAGCCGGACAACACGGAGGCGCCCATGCGGGGTCGATGGCACACCGGAGTGCTGGTCGTAGCCGTGCTCCTGACCGGTTCGTGTGACCGCTTCGCGTCGGAGCGGCGAGGGTCAATAGACCTCCGCGAGCCATTCGGGGCATCGATCAGCGCGGACGGCACCACCCTTGGTGTTGAGGTTCCCACCTGCAACGGCGATCCCGTGGTGACGGTGCTGGAGCAGGGCGACGACGAGATCCGGATCCAGGTCGTGTCGACCGAGCAACTGCGCAACGGAGACGACTGCCTCGACTCCATCACGGTGCGCCTCGACGCCCCGTTGGGGGAACGCCGCGTGGTGGACCTGACTTCGGGCCGCGTCCTGCCCGTGGATCGCGCCGACGGCTGACGCCCGACGGCCCCGCACACGCCCCGTCGGCCCCCACCGGGATCGTTCGCCCCGTAGCGCCCCGAGTACCGTCCGCAGCCCGAAGACCCGCCGACAAAAGCGCGCATCGTGGCCCTCACCCTGTATCCGGCCGTTGACATCAAGGACGGCCGTGCCGTCCGCCTGACCCAGGGCAAGGCGGACGAGGAGACGGTCTACGACTCCGACCCGGTCGCGGCCGGTCAGGTGTTCGCGGACCAGGGTGCCGAGTGGCTGCACGTGGTCGACCTCGACGCGGCGTTCACGGGTGAGCCGAAGAACCGCCACCTGATCGCCAAGATGGTCGAGTCCACCGGGCTGCCCGTCCAGGCCTCCGGTGGCGTGCGGACCATTGAGGACGTCAAGGCGAGCCTCGGCTACGGGGCGCAGCGCGTCGTGCTGGGAACGATGGCGCTCAAGGACCCGTCGTTCGTCCAGCGAGTGCTCGACGAGGTGGGCCCGGTGATCGCGGTCGGACTCGACGCACGTGGCAACACGCTGCAGGCCCGCGGTTGGACCGAGGAGGCGGGCGACCTCTTCGAAGCCATCGAGCAGTTCACGAAGATGGGCGTCCCGCGTTTCGTCTACACCGACGTTGCGAAGGACGGGATGCTCCAGGGCCCCAATGTCGAGATGCTGGTCAAGGTCGCCGACGCGGCCACCGACGCGCTGATCACCGCATCTGGCGGCGTCTCCAGCCTCGAGGACCTGCGTGTGCTCGCCGCCTGTCACCCGCGCGTGGACGCGGCGATCGTCGGCAAGGCGCTCTACGCCAACGCCTTCACGCTGACCGAGGCCCTCGCGGAGACCCGCACGTGAGCGACGCAGCAGCGAGCGCCCCGAAGGACACGCTGGCGGTCCGGGTCATCCCGTGCCTGGACGTGACGGCCGGGCGAGTGGTCAAGGGAATCCAGTTCCTCGACCTCGTCGACGCGGGGGACCCGGTCGAGCTCGCCAAGAGCTATGACGAAGAGGGCGCCGACGAGTTGGTCTTCCTCGACATCACGGCGTCCTCCGACGACCGCGACATCATGGTCGATGTCGTGCGAGGTGTCGCCGACCAGGTCAACATCCCGTTCGCCGTCGGCGGCGGCCTGAGGACGGTCGAGGACGCACGCCGGATGCTTCGCGCAGGCGCCGACAAGGTCGCCTTCAACACGGCCGTGGTGAACCGCCCCGAGCTCCTGACGGAGGCCGCCGAGGCCTTCGGGTCCCAGAGCGTCGTGGCCGCAGTCGACGCCCGGCGACGTGACGCCGACGACCCGTCCGCAGGTTGGGAGGTCTACATCCACGGGGGCCGCACCCCGACCGGGTTGGACGTTGTCGAGTGGTGCGCCAAGGTCGCCCGGATGGGCGCGGGAGAGATCCTGCTCACCTCAATGGACCGCGACGGCACGAAGGTCGGCTTCGACACCGAGCTGCTCACCGCCGTCACCAGCACCGTCAAGGTCCCCGTCATCGCCTCGGGCGGGGCAGGCACCGCAGAGCACCTGGCGGACGGCGTGCGCGCCGGGGCCTCGGCGGTCCTGGCCGCATCCATCTTCCACTTCGGTGAACTTCGCATCGACGAGGTCAAGGCGGACATGGAAGCCGCCGGTCTGACCGTTCGGCGTCTTGCACGCCACGCCGACTGATGGTCGTCGACGAGTACGCCGCGATCGCCCCGGTCTACGACCTCTGGTCAGCCGGGATGACCGACGACCTGCCGTTCTACGTGCGTGAGGCCCGGGATGCCGGCGGCCCGGTCCTGGAGATCGGCGTCGGGACGGGACGAGTCGCACTGGCGATCGCCCGGATCGGTGTCGACGTCGTCGGCATCGACGTGTCGCCGTCGATGCTGGCAATCGCCCGCCAACGCTTCGAGCGTGAAGGGCTCCTGGACAAGGTCGAGTTGCGCGAGGGAGACATGCGGGCGTTGGACCTCGGCGACCGGCGGTTCCCGATCGTCATGCTGCCGTACCGGGTGCTGGCCCACGCGCTGACACCCGACGAGTTGCTGGAGACCCTGCGCCACGTCCGTGAACACCTGACGCCCGGCGGCCGCCTCGTCTTCAACCTGCCGGTACCCGGGGGCGAAGACCTCGCCGGGGGAATGGGTCTGCGGCGTGACGGCAGGTTCGAGATGGATGACGGCACCGAGGCCGTCGTTCTGCGCAGCTCGGAGTACCAGCCGGGAACGCAGCAGATCCGGTTCGACTTCATCGTCGACCACCTCGACCAGGCCGGGACCGTCGTCCGGCGGGTGCACTCGGAGATGGTGGTCCGCCAGAACTCGCCCGGTGAGATCGAGCACGCGCTCGCCCTCGCTGGGTTCCAACTGGTCGACCGCTGGGGCTGGTTCGACGGCCGTCCGTTCGGCGCCGACAGCATCGAGATGGTCTTCGGTGCGACGCGCCGTGAGGGCTGGCGTCGCTGACGCCTACGGGCAGCGTCCCTCTGCGGGTTCGCCGTCGGACGCGAGGTGGCGGACGGTGTCGGCGTCAACGTGCAACGCCTCGAGGCACCAACGGGTTGGGGCACGGCGACCGATCGCCAGTGTGACGTCGGAGGGCGGTCGGTACTGGTCCTCGACGAGGTCGCCGATCGCGACGGGGTAGCTGCCGGTACGCGCGTGGTGACGCTCCATCGCCTCGCCGGCCTCCCGCAGTTCATTGTCGGTCGCCTGGGCGATGATGTTGTCCTTGAGCCCCTCGACCGCCCCGTCGAAGTTCACCAACAGCAGGGCCGTGCCGGCCAAGGTCGACGCGCTGATCGTGATGCCGAGCACGGCGATGACGCGTCCGCCGATCAGCCCACGGGCTCGCCGGATGCGCCGCAGGGCAGCGATGCCCAGCACCAGGCCGATGAGCGACCCGACCCCGAAGATCCACAGCAGGCCGAAGACCACGCTGGCGATGGCCAGCCCGGAAGTGGTGACCCGGGGCATCGGCGCCCCGCCCGGCATCTGGGACGCACGCCATCCCTCGTCGGTGGCATCACGCGGGGTGACGGTGTCACGAGGGTCCGGCGGCGGCGGGTCGTCCGACGCGTGCAGGTCTCGACGGTGCGCGGTCCAACGATGGCCGTCCCACCAGCGTTTGCTGCCGGGGTGGGAGACATCGGGGTACCAGCCGGGGTCCGGCTCCATGTGGCCTCGCAGGAGTCGTGCGGGTCGCCTCGGTGACGCTAGTACCGTCGAGGTCCCAGCATCCGGAGCCCGCGTGGACGCAGCCGCCGAGGTCGTCGCCGTCGACGACGTGACCTTCGACGAGGCCGGTCTCGTGACCACGGTCGTGCAGCAGCACGACACGGGCGAGGTCCTGATGGTGGCGTGGATGAATGCGGAGTCTCTCGCGAACACCCTGCGCGACGGCCAGACCTGGTTCTGGTCGCGGTCGCGCCAGGAGTTGTGGCACAAGGGCGCGACCTCCGGCAACACGCAACGCGTCGTGGCACTCCTCGCGGACTGTGACGGCGACACGTTGCTGGTCAAGGTCGACGCCGGCACCGGGCCGGCCTGCCACACGGGGGAGCGGACCTGCTTCCACCGCCCCGTCGTCGCGGAGGCCTGATCATGCAGGCACACCCCACACGCGACGAGTTCGTCGCCCTCGCCCGCAACCACGGCAGCGTGCCCGTCTGGATCGAGGTCCTCGCGGACGTGGAGACGCCCGTGGGCGTCTACGCCAAGCTCATGGGGGACACGCCGACGTTCCTCCTGGAGTCGGCCGAGCACGGCGAGTCCTGGGGTCGGTACTCCTTCGTCGGGACGGACCCGTTCCTCGTGCTTCGGTCCCGGGACGGCGTGGTGTCCTGGGAAGGCACGCCGCCGGATGCTGCACGGGACGCCACCGGGGGGCTGGATGCACTGGCCCGCGCGACCGAGGCGCTGCATGCCCCGATCGGCCTCCTCGAACTGCCGCTGCACGGCGGCGCCGTCGGTGTCGTCGGCTACGACGCGATCCGTGAGATCGAGGACATCCCCGCAAGTGGCGTGGACGACCTGGGCCTCGACGACATCCTCATGCTGTTCCCTCGCCACGTCGTTGGCCTCGACCACCTGCGCCAGGTCCTGACCTGCATCACGAACGTCGTCATCCCGGCGGGCGCCAGCGACGACGACCTCGGGCAACTCTGGGGCGAGGCCGTCAAGGCCACGTTCGCCCTGGTTCAGCGGCTGGACCGACCCGTTCCAGCCAGGCAGGTCGCTCCACCGGTGCCCGGTGACGTCAGCGGCGTCACCGGCAACATGGAGCCGGGGCAGTACGAGGACGCGGTCCGCAACGTCAAGGAGCACATCCGGGCGGGGGAGACGTTCCAGACCGTCCCGTCCCAGCGCTTCGCCGTTCCGACGGATGCCGACGCGCTGGACATCTACCGCGTCCTGCGTGTGGTGAATCCATCGCCCTATCTGTTCCTGTTCGACTTCGACACCCACCACGTCATCGGGTCGTCCCCGGAGACGCTGGTCAAGGTGCTGGGTGACCACGTCGAGACCTGGCCGATCGCCGGCACGCGCAAGCGTGGCGTCGACGTGGAGCAGGACCGGGCCCTGGGTGAGGAACTGCTCGCTGACGAGAAGGAACGGGCCGAGCACGTGATGCTCGTCGACCTCGCGCGCAACGACCTCGGCCGCGTCAGCCAGGTCGGCTCGGTCAAGGTCGCCGAGTTCATGCAGGTCCGGCGCTACTCGCACGTCATGCACATCGTGTCGACCGTCGTGGGCAAGTTGGCGGACGGCTTCGGACCGGTGGACGTGCTGCGGGCCGTGTTCCCCGCAGGCACGGTGTCGGGCGCCCCGAAGGTCCGGGCGATGCAACTCATCGACGAGCTCGAGCCGACCCGGCGAGGTGTCTACGCCGGGGCGGCCGGGTACGTCGACCTCGCCGGCAACCTCGACACCTGCATCGCCCTGCGGACCATGGTCCTCAAGGACGGGGTCGCCTACGTCCAGGCGGGTGCTGGCGTCGTCGCCGATTCGGACCCCGCCTCGGAGGAGGCGGAGACCCGAAGCAAGGCGCATGCCCTGCTCTCCGCCGTGGTGGCGGCCGGCCGGCTCACGGAGCGCTGAGGCCGACGGCCGGTTCGCACCCCGGTCGGGCCCGCCCCGAAACGACCGCAAAGGATCTACGCTCGATCCCATGGCGGACGTGGACCCGAGGGCACATCACGAGTTCGAAGAACTCGCCGTCCAGCACGTCCTCGGTGGCCTCCCGCAGGCATCGTCGTCGCGGTTCCGCGGGCACCTCGCCGGGTGTCAGAGCTGTCGCCAACGCGTCGTGGAGTTGCGAGGGATCGCGGCCGACCTCGAATCTGCTGCCCGCGAGGAACGCGCTGCGGTGAACACCAAGGTGGAGACGGTCCGGCGCGATCCGCCCCCGGCACCCGATGAGCCACCTGGCCGCATCAGTCCCGAGGTCGTGCGC
>CBDTZE010000144.1:0-5920 GCA_965364815.1 uncultured Nitriliruptoria bacterium
GCGCGGTTGGCGTCGTCGTGCTCGAGGAACGGGATCAGCGCCGAGGAGATCGACACGATCTGGCGAGGCGACACGTCCATGTAGTCGGTGGCGTCCGGCGTGACTTCCTTGACCTCGCCGCCCTTGGAGCGGACGAGCACGGTGTCGTTGAGGAAGTTGCCACGGCCGTCGAGCGGGGCGTTGGCCTGCGCGACGACGTAGCGGTCCTCTTCGTCCGCGGTCAGGTACTCGATCTCGTCGGTGACCCGGCCCTTCTTGACCTGGCGGTACGGCGTCTCGATGAAGCCGTACTTGTTGATGCGCGCGTACGAGGCGAGCGAGCCGATGAGGCCGATGTTCGGACCTTCAGGGGTCTCGATCGGGCACATGCGGCCGTAGTGGGACGAGTGGACGTCGCGGACCTCGAAGCCGGCGCGTTCACGCGACAGACCACCGGGTCCGAGTGCCGAGAGACGACGCTTGTGCGTCAGGCCCGACAGCGGGTTGTTCTGGTCCATGAACTGCGAGAGCTGCGAGGTTCCGAAGAACTCGCGGATCGCGGAGACCACCGGACGGATGTTGATCAGCGTCTGGGGGGTGATCGACTCCACGTCCTGCGTGGTCATGCGCTCCTTGACGACGCGCTCCATCCGGGACAGGCCGATGCGGACCTGGTTCTGGATGAGCTCGCCGACGGACCGCAGACGACGGTTTCCGAAGTGGTCGATGTCGTCGGTGTAGTAGCCCGGCGTGCCCGCGTGGAGCTTGACGAGGTACGACATGGTCGCGAGGGCGTCCTGCGTCGTGAGCGTCATCGCCTCGGCGCGGTCGAAGCCCAGGGCGTCGTACTCCTCGGTGAGCTTGCCGTGCTTGACGTGGCCCTCACCGTCGTCCGCGAGACCGGAGATCTTGTAACGACCGACGCGTGCGAGGTCGTACTTCTTCGAGGAGAAGTACATGTTCAGGATCAGGTTGCCGGCCTGGTCGGCGTTCGGCGGCTCGCCGGGGCGGAGCTTGCGGTAGATCTCCTCGAGGGCCTTGGCCGGGGTGCGCTCGGTGGTGTCCTTCGAGAGCGTGAACTCGATCGAGGGGGCGCCGCCGAAGAAGTCCAGGATCTCCTGGTCGTCGATCTCGCCGTGGAGGATCTCCGACGGGGCGAGCTCGTACTTCTTGGTCTCCTCGTCCCACACGAACGCCTTGAGCGCCCGGTAGAAGACGGAGATGGGCTGCTTGCGCTTGCGGTCGACGCGGACCGAGACGAGGTCCTTCTTGTCGACCTCGAACTCCAACCACGCACCACGGCCCGGAATGATCTTGCAGCCGTAGACGTCCTTGCCGGTCGCCTTGTCGATCGAGTCGTCGAAGTAGACGCCCGGCGAACGGACCAGCTGCGACACCACGACGCGCTCGGTGCCGTTCACGATGAACGTGCCCTTGTCGGACATCACGGGGAAGTCGCCCATGAAGACCGTCTGCTGCTTGATCGTGCGCTCGTCGTGGTTGTAGAACTCCGCCGTGACGAACAGCGGCGCCGCGAAGGTGTAGTCCTTCTCCTTGCACTCCTCGACGGAGTACTTGGGCTCCTCGAAGCGGTGGTCGAGGAACGACAGGGACATGCGCCCCTGGGTGTCCTCGATCGGGGAGATCTCCTCGAAGACCTCGCCGAGACCTTCGTCGATCAGCCACTTGAAGCTGTCACGCTGGATCGCGACCAGATCGAGATCCTCGATCGGAAGCGCTTCCTTGATCTTGGCGAAGCTGAGACGCTCGTTGACGCGGTTGCCGGTCACGAGTGACCTCCTTGGGTGGCGTCGGACGACCCGGGCATGCGGACGTCGTCCTGGCGTTTGCGGGTGGGGCGAACACGATCACCGGCACGACGGCCGGCGGGCGGGTGCCCCGATGCGACGGGACTTACGAATTGCTCCCTGCACGTGCACTGCACGCGCGCGCCACGGTTTCAACCGGTGTGAGCGTGCTGCGGCCGCACGGGGCGGCCAGGGCACGACACGGTCCGGTCAGACCGTTGAAGGGGTGGGTGAAGCGGACGAGCTGGCGCTGCGGGAACACGGAACCTCGGCATTCTTCGCACAGAATCTGCACCTGAGGGGCATTTCTGGCGACAACCCGACCCAAGCCACGACGGCCCCGCGGGTGCGGGAATGCGTGGCTTGAACGGGTGAAATCTGCTGGGAGCTGACGGCAACCGGAAACCGTAGCACCGGGAAAACCGTCGACAAACGCCGTCTGGCCCCCCTTGCCTCGGTCAGGACCGAAGCGCCGGGGGCCAAGCGGCGTTGTGCGGACGGGCCACGAGGGCCCGTCCGCGCGAGATCACTTGAGCTCGATGGTGGCGCCGGCAGCTTCGAGCTGCGCCTTGGCCTCGTCGGCCTTCGCCTTGTCGACACCCTCGAGGATCGGCGCGGGCGCCGACTCGACGAGGTCCTTGGCTTCCTTGAGGCCCAGGCCAGTCAGTCCGCGGACCTCCTTGATGACCTGGATCTTCTTGTCGCCAGCGGAGGCGAGCACGACCGCGAACTCGGTCTGCTCTTCTGCTTCTTCGGCGGCGGCGCCGCCTGCGGCGGCCATCGCGACGGGCGCTGCGGCGGTCACCTCGAAGGTCTCCTCGAACGCCTTGACGAGCTCAGAAAGCTCCATCAGGGTGAGAGACTTGAACTCCTCGATGAGGTCGTCGACCTTGGACATGATTTCTCTCCTGGGGCGGATAGCCACCGGTGTTGGGTGCGGCAATCCGCCGCTTGCTTCGTTGTGCCCGGACTCGATGGTCCGGATCAGGTCTTGCTGGGGTCTGTGTCAGGTGACGGGGCTCAGGCCTCGTCGCCTTCGGGTGCTTCGGCGGCGGGAGCCTCCTCGGCGGCAGCTTCGGGGGCCGGAGCCTCGTCAGCGGCGGGAGCTTCATCGGCGGCAGGCGCCTCGTCGGCGGCCGGGGCCTCGACGGGGGCTTCCTCTGCGGCCGGAGCCTCAGGGGCCTCGGCAGCAGGGGCCTCGGCGACGGGGGCGTCGGCCGGAGCACCGGGAGCGCCACCCTTCTCGATGAGCGCGGCGATGAGCTGGGCCTGCTTGGTCGGCAGGGCGTTGAGCAGGCGAGCCGTGCCGGCAAGGGCGCCGTACATGAGGCTGGCGAACTGCTGGAGCAGCTCTTCCTTGCTGGACAGGTCGGCGAGCTTGAGCGCCGCAGCGGCGTCGAGCACCTCACCGTCGAGGTAGCCACCACGGATTTCGAGGTCCGGGTGCGTCTCGGCGAACTTCTTGAGGGCCTTGGCCGGACCGACCGGGTCCTCGGCGCAGTAGATCAGCGCGTTGGGGCCGGTGAGCAGGGCGTCGAAGCCCTCGAAGCCGGCAGCGATCGCGGCACGACGGGCGAGGGTGTTCTTGACGATGTGCGCGTGGGCGTTGGCCTTGCGCAGTTCGCCACGAAGCTCCGCCATCTCCTGCACGGAGAGTCCGCGGTAGTCGGCGAGGAGGGTGGCGGCTGCGCCATCCATCTGCTCGCGGACGTGCTCGACGACGGCGACCTTCTCTGGGCGCGGGGCCATCGGATCTCCTGTTTCTCGGCCGCATGCTCAGCACGCGGAAGTCTGTGGGTGCATCTGCTGAAATGAGAACTGCCCCGCGTGGAGGCGCGGGGCAGACGATGGTGATGCCCGTGACGACGGGCGGCCAAGGTCTCTCCTGCGCTGGTCCTACGTCCCTGGGGACGGCCGGCGGTCTCTGGTGAGATGCGGCTGGAAACATAACGCGCCGGGCGAGGCAAGCCCCACCCGGCGCGCGTTGAACGTGCGACTCAGACGTCCTTGACGCCCGGGTCGACCGTGATGCCAGGACCCGTGGAGGTCGAGATGGTCACGGACTGCATGTAACGACCCTTGGCCGAGGCCGGGCGCTGACGCTGCAGCTCTTCGTTGAGTGCGGCGAAGTTCTCGACCAACTGCTCCGCAGTGAAGGAAGCCTTGCCGAGGATCGCGTGCACGTTGCCGTTGCGGTCGGTGCGGTACTCCACACGGCCGCCCTTGATGTCGATGACGGCCTTGGCGACGTCCATCGTCACCGTGCCCGACTTCGGGTTGGGCATGAGGCCACGGGGACCGAGGACCTTGCCCAGGCGTCCGAGCTTGCCCATCATGTCGGGCGTGGCCACGATCGCGTCGAGCTCGTCGATGAGCTCACCGGCCTGCAGACGCTCGATGAGGTCGTCGGAACCGACGTGGTCGGCTCCGGCCTCGGTCGCCTGCGCTGCCTTCTCGCCACCAGCAACGACGGCCACGACGGCCGTCTTGCCCGTGCCGTGGGGCAGGGAAACCGCGCCACGGACCATCTGGTCCGCCTTGCGCGGGTCGACACCGAGACGGAACGAGACGTCCACGGTCGGGTCGTAGTTGTTCTTGGGGAACTCCGTGAGGAGGGCCATGGCCGCCTTGGGGCTGTACTGACGGCCTGCCTCGACCGTTGCCGCAGCCTCGCGGTACTTCTTGCCTCGCTTCGCCATTGGAAGTCATCCTTGGTGGTGCATGCGGCGGCCGCTTGGGCCGCCTCCCACATTCGTTGCAGCAGGTGGTGGTGAGGGGTCAGCCCTCGACGGTGATGCCCATCGAACGGGCGGTGCCCGCGATGATCTTCATGGCGCCTTCGATGTCGATGGCGTTGAGATCCTGCATCTTGGTCTCCGCGATCGCCTTGACCTGGTCAGAGGTCACCTTGGCGACCTTGACGGTGTGGGGCGTGGCGGAACCACTCTTGATCCCAGCGGCCTTGAGCAGCAACTGCGCGGCCGGCGGGGTCTTGGTGATGAAGGTGAAGGAACGGTCTTCGTAGACCGTGATCTCCACCGGGATGATGTCGCCCTGCTGCTGCGAGGTGCGGTCGTTGAACGCCTTGCAGAACTCCATGATGTTCACGGAGTGCTGACCGAGCGCCGGACCGACCGGCGGGGCGGGGGATGCCTGCCCTGCGGGGATCTGCAGCTTGATGAGGCCTGAGACCTTCTTGGCCATGGTGATTTTGCTCCTCGTGGTGCAAGCGACAGGCGGAGCCTGCCTCCCACGTCGGGGTTGGCCGTGACATCACGTGTCACGGGGTCTTGATGGTGCCGCGGTGAGCGGCAAGTCTTCAGTGGCTGCGCGGTGCGCGGCTGTCAGGTGATCTTGGCGACGTTGTCGAACGGCAGCTCGATCGGGGTCTCACGGCCGAAGACGGAGACGAGGACCTTGAGCTTGGCCTGGTCGATGTTGATCTCCGAGATCGTCCCGGTGAAGTCTGCGAACGGGCCGCTGGTGACGCGGATGGTCTCGCCGACCTCGAGGTCGATCTCGATCGTTTCCTTCTCCGCGGCAGCAGCAGCGGCGGCCTCGTCGCCCTCGACCTCTTCGACGTAGACGTCCGGGATCGAGAGGGTCTTGGCGACCTCACGCACGGACAGCGGGGTCGGACGGGTGCCGGGGGCGCCCACGAAGCCGGTGACGGCCGGCGTGTGCCGGACGATGCCCCAGGTCTCGTCGTCCATGACCATGCGGACCAGGACGTAGCCGGGAAGGAACTTCTTCTGGACCTTCTGCTTCTTGCCCTTCTTGAACTCCGTGACCTCTTCGGTCGGGATGATGATCTCGAAGATGCGGTCGCCGGCGTCGAGTGCCTCGACGCGGCTCAGCAGGTTGTCCTTCACGCGCTGTTCGTAGCCCGCGTAGGTGTGCACGACGTAGAAGTCGCCACGAAGACGCATCAGGCCCTTGCGGTCCCGGACGTCGTCCATGACCTTCGGGCGGCGGAAGCGGGCCTCGTCGGCCTCCTTCTGCGCGGCCGCAGCGGCCTCTTCCTCGGTCAGCACGGGGGCTTCGACCTCGGCCTCGGCCTCGGGGGCGTCAGCTTCGGCGGCCGCCGGGGCGTCGTCGGCCGGAGCTTCGTCAGCCGGGGCCTCGTCGGCGGC
>CBDTZE010000145.1:0-5870 GCA_965364815.1 uncultured Nitriliruptoria bacterium
CATCGGCGGGTACTCGGACCGCTCCGGGGCCATCTGCAAGGACTTCGCGGAGGCCCGTGGTCTCAAACTGCACCTCGTCGACATGCAGGACGAGTACGGCTACACGACACCCACGGGCAGCCGTGCCAGCAACCGCTCCGCCTGCGGCGTCTGCGGCCTGTCGAAGCGCTACATCTTCAACCGTGTCGCCGTCGACAACGGCTACGACGTCATGCTCACGGGCCACAACCTCGACGACGAGGCGGCCACGTTGATGAACAACGTGCTGCACTGGCAGGAGGAGTTCCTGGTCCGCCAGAAGCCCCTGCTTCCCGCCACCGGCCCCAATCAGGTGCGCAAGGCCAAGCCGCTGTACCGGCTCTCCGAACGAGAGATGGCGGCCTACTGCGTCATCCGTGGCATCGAGTACATCGTCGAGGAATGCCCCCTCGTCGACGGCAACACCGGCACCGCCCACAAGGACACGCTCAGCGAGATGGAACGGACGATGCCGGGCGCCAAGGCCCACTTCCTGTTCGGCTTCCTCGACAAGATCTCCCCCCAACTCTCCGTCCGCGACGCCAACGGCGACCCGGTCGAGTTGCACGAATGCACCCAGTGCGGCATGCCGACCACCGGCGACCTGTGCGCCTTCTGTCGCCAGCGCAACCGAATCCTGCCCATCCTCGCGCAACCCGCGCAGCGCTGAGCCCACCACCCCTCCAGGACCTCCGATGACCTCCACCCCCAAGGGCGGCGAGCCACGCCTGCCCGGTACGCCCGAACCGCTTCGCGAGGGTGAGCTCGTGCTCTTCCTCGACCGCAAGATGCGTCGGTACCTGGTCACCCTGGAGCCGGGCAAGGAGTGGTTCAGCCACGCCGGATCGGTCCAGCACGACGACATCATCGGGCTCTCCGAGGGCTGCGCGATCCGTTCCTCGAAGAACATGGAGATCACCGTCCTGCGTCCCACACGTGAGGACTTCGCGCTGAAGATGAAGCGCGGCGCCCAGGTCGTCTATCCCAAGGACCAGGCGATGATCACGGCGATCGCCGACATCCGCCCCGGGTGCACCGTCGTCGAGGCAGGAGCCGGGTCCGGCGCACTGACGATGGCCCTGCTGGACGCCGTCGGACCTGCCGGCCGCGTCATCTCCTTCGAGCGCCGCCAGGACCACCACGACATCGCACGGATCAACGTGGACCGCTGGTACGGCGGGGCGCCGGCCAACTGGGACCTGCGCCTCGGTGACCTGGAGTCAGGTCTGGCGACCATCGACGCCCACCGGATCATCCTGGACGTCCTCGAGCCCTGGAACATGATCGAGGGCGCAGCGACGGCGCTGGCCCCGGGCGGCATCGTCCTCGCCTACATGCCCACCGTCACCCAGGTCATCCGCTTCACCCAGACCGTGGACGACCACGCCTGCTTCGGACCGGCCCAGACCTCGGAGACACTGGTTCGCAACTGGGACGTCGCCGGCCTCGCCGTGCGTCCCGGTCACCGCATGGTCGCCCACACCGCGTTCCTGACCGTGGCCCGGCGCGTCCTGCCGGCGACCGACGGCGGACCCACCTTCATCCCGAAGAAGGCGCGCGTCGTCGGCCCGGAGATCCGCTTCGTCGACACCCGCGTCGCAGAGAGCGACGACGTCGCCGCGGAACCCTCTGCCTCCGCCGAGACGTCCACCGAGGACTGACCGGGTCGTGGCTATGGTCCGGCCGTGAGCAACGCCGACAGCAATCGCAACGTCACCTGCGCCATCGAGTTCGCGGTCAGGTCACCTGCCGTGTTCGCGTTCCAGATCGCGGCTGCCACGTCGGCCGGCCCACTGCTTGACGAGCTCCTCACCGTCACGGTGGACGGCCACCCGGTGGACGGCGTCGACGAGGTCGAGTCGCATCGCGCCGGTCGCACGCACGTCGTCCGGGCGCAACCGGGGCTGTTGTCGGTGCAGTACCGGGCGACGGTCGGCAGCCCGGACGTGACGCTCGGGGGAGACCTCGGCGGCTACGACGACGAGGTGATCACGGCCTTGCGGCAGAGCCGCTACTGCCCGTCGGATGCACTCGGCGGCTTCGCGTCTGCGGAGTTCGCCGACCACCTGGGCAGCCCCGACCTGGCGGCGACCGTGGCCGCCTGGGTGCACCGCCGCTTCACGTACGTCCCGGGCGTGAGCGGGCCGCTGGTGACGGCGCTGGATTCCCTGATCCGTCACGAGGGTGTCTGCCGCGACTTCGCGCACGTCACCGTGGCGCTCTGCCGGGCCGTCGGCATCCCCGCCCGTCTGGTGTCGGTCTACGCCCCGGGCTTGGCATTGATGGACTTCCACGCCGTGGCCGAGGTTCGGGTCGGCCACTCGTGGGAGATCCTCGACGCAACCCGACTCGCGCCCCGCCCGTCCTTGGTCCGGATCGCGACGGGGCGCGACGCTGCGGACACCGCGTTCGTCACGACACTCGCCGGCGAGGCCGAACTGGTCTCCTCGTCGACCAGCGCCTCCACCGACGGGTGGCTTCCCACCGACGACCACACCGGGACGGTCGTCATCGGTTGAGCAGGTCGAACTGGAACCTCCTCGATCGATCGCCCGTTGCCAGCGCCCCACGACAGCCATCGACGACACCCCGCCCGTCGTCGCCAGCGTCGTGGTTCCGGGCCGAGGGGCATCGCATTCCTATACTCGGAATCGGGTCGGGCAGACGAGTGGGAGACGCATGACGGAGTCCAGCGGTCAGCAACCGGGAGCCGCACGCAGCCCGGAGGACGAAGTTGCGTTCCTGCGCGACGAGGTCGAACTGCTTCGCCAGCGCCTCGACGCCACGCCCAAGCGCATCCGAGCACTCGAGGAACGGCTGCTGGACGCGAAGGGCCAACTGCAGGGGACCTCGGCGCAGAACCAACGCATGGCCGAGACTCTCCGGGCCGCGAAGGAGCAACTCGAACAGCTCCGCGAGGAGGTCGAGCGCCTCTCCAGCCCGCCACAGTCGGTCGGCAGCTTCCTGACGAAGGTCGACGACGAGACCGTGATGATCGTCGTCAGCGGACGCAAGATGCGCGTCGCGGTCGGGCCCCAGGTCGAAATCGATGACATCCGCCCCGGGCAGGAACTCCTGCTCAACGAGGCCATGAGCGTCGTCGAACTGGGAACGTGGGAGGACCGCGGAGAGCTCGCGACCGTGCTGGAACTGCTGGGTGACGGTCGTGCCGTGATCCAGGGACACACGGACGACGAGCGCATCGTGCACCTCGCCGACCGCCTGCTGGACGGTCCCCTGAAGTCGGGCGACTCCGTGCTGGTCGACATGCGCGCCAACATCGCGCTGGAGCGCATCCCCAAGGCCGAGGTGGAACAGCTGGTCCTCGAAGAGGTTCCGGACGTCACCTACGAGATGATCGGTGGGCTCGGCGACCAGGTCGAGGCCATCCGGGACGCCGTGGAACTGCCCTATCTCTACGCCGACCTGTTCGAGGAGCACGAGCTTCGGGCGCCCAAGGGGATCCTGCTCTACGGGCCTCCCGGTTGCGGCAAGACGATGATCGCCAAGGCCGTCGCGAACTCCCTGGCCAAGCGGGTCGAGGAGAAGACCGGCCGTTCGGACGTCCGCAGCTACTTCCTGAACATCAAGGGCCCGGAGCTGCTCAACAAGTACGTCGGCGAGACCGAGCGACAGATCCGCCTGATCTTCCAACGCGCCCGGGAGAAGGCCCAGGAGGGCTTCCCCGTCATCGTCTTCTTTGACGAGATGGAATCACTGTTCCGCATCCGTGGGTCAGGTGTGAGCTCCGACGTCGAGTCCACGATCGTCCCCCAACTCCTCGCGGAGATCGACGGCGTGGAGCTGCTCAAGGACGTCGTGATCATCGGCGCCTCCAACCGCGAGGACATGATCGACCCGGCGATCCTGCGCCCCGGCCGCCTCGACGTGAAGATCAAGGTGGACCGCCCGGGAGCAGATGCTGCTCGCGAGATCTTCCGCATCTACCTGCACGAGCGCCTGCCCCTGCACGAAGAAGAACTGGCCCTCCACGACAGCCCGTTCGAGCTCGTCGACGCCATGATCAACGCGACCGTCGACAAGATGTACGCCGAGGACGAGGACAACCGGTTCCTCGAGGTCACGTATGCGAACGGCGAGAAGGAACTCCTGTACTTCAAGGACTTCAACTCGGGCGCCATGATCGAGTCGGTGGTGAGCCGTGCGAAGAAGTACGCCATCAAGGACTACATCGAGCACAAGGAGAAGGGGCTGCGAACGCAGCACCTGATCCGGGCGATCAAGGAGGAGTTCCGCGAGAACGAGGACCTGCCCAACACGACCAACCCGGACGACTGGGCCAGGATCTCCGGCAAGAAGGGCGAGCGCATCGTCTACGTGCGCACCCTGATCTCGCACGACGAGAAGCCGGGTCGTGCCATCGAGAACCTCAACCCCGGCCAGTACCTCTGAGGCCGACGAAGCGGCTCCGGCCATGGACGGGACGACCATGAGTGGCGACCCATCGAAGGTGACGACCAAGTACGTCGGCATTGAGACCGAGTACGGAATCCAGGTCATCGGACCGGCCGAGGTCAACCCGGTCATGGCGTCGTCTCTGGTGGTCGGTGCCTATCAGAGCGCCGACCGGCGGCCGATCCGATGGGACCACACCGACGAGCACCCGCTGCAGGACGCCCGCAGCGACTCGCTCCCGGACCCCCATGAGCCGCCAACCGACGACGACCTCGGACTGGCCAACACCGTGCTGACCAACGGGGCTCGCTTCTACGTGGACCATGCGCACCCCGAGTACTCCTCGCCTGAGGTCTCCAACGCACTCGACGCCGTGATCTGGGACAAGGCGGGGGAGCGGATCCTCGAAGACGCTGCGCGGCGAGCCGAGCCCTCGCTGCCGGCTGGCAGTCGCGTCGCCATCCACAAGAACAACACCGACGGCAAGGGCGCGGCCTACGGGATGCACGAGAACTACCTCGTCTCCCGCAGCATCCCTTTCGGCCGCCTGGTCCGCGACCTCACGCCGTTCTTCGTGACCCGGACCCTGTTCGTCGGCGCAGGTCGGATCGGGACCGAGTTCCGACGGGGCGAGTTGAAGGACACGACCTTCCAGATGTCCCAGCGTGCCGACTTCTTCGAGGTCGAGGTGGGCCTGGAGACCACGCTCAAGCGTCCGATCATCAACACCCGCGACGAGCCCCACGCCGACCCCACGCTCTGGCGGCGCCTGCACGTCATCAACGCCGACGCCAACCTCTGCGAGGTCGCCACGTTCCTCAAGGTCGGGACGGCGCAGCTCGTCCTCGATCTCATCGAGGCCGACGCGCTGCCCACCGTCCCGGCACTCGCCGAGCCCGTGCAGGACCTGCACCGAGTCAGCCACGACCTGACCAGCCGCGTGGCGCTGCGGCGAGTCGACGGGGCGACGATCACACCCCTGGAGATCCAGTGGCACTACCTCGAGGCCGCCCGCCGATGGGCCAAGGACCAGGACGCCGATGAGATCCGGACCCAGGTGCTCGACCGCTGGGAGTCGGTGCTCACGATGGCGGAGGTCGATCCGCGCAGCCTCGCTGGCCAGGTCGACTGGGCCACGAAACTGCAGTTGCTGGAGGACTTCGCCGCGCGCCACGGCCTCGACTGGCAGTCCGACAAACTCAAGATGGTCGACCTGCAGTACCACGACGTCCGCCAGGACAAGGGCCTCTACAACCGCCTTGCCGCCCGGGGGCGAGTCGAACGACTGGTGACCGAGGAACAGATCCAGGCGGCCATCACCCACCCTCCAGAGGACACCCGCGCGTACTTCCGGGGACGGTGCCTGGCCAAGTATCGCGACGCCGTGGCCGCCGCCGGCTGGGACTCGTTGATCTTCGACACTGGGGAGTCGGCAC
>CBDTZE010000146.1:0-5862 GCA_965364815.1 uncultured Nitriliruptoria bacterium
TGGCGACGGCATTGCCGACCTCGGCGACGCAGTCGAGTCCGGAGACCACGACGTGCACCGGCCCACCGCGTTCACCGGCCAACGAGGCATCGACCACGCGGACCGCGAGGGTCGTGCCGGCGTCGCTCACGTCGGCCATCAGCGACGCCCGGTGACGAGGGCCATGGCCTCTGCTCTGGTGCGTGGGTCCTCGCGGAAGATGCCGCGGACGGTCGACGTGATCGTCTCCGCGCCGGGCTTGCGGATGCCACGCATCTCCATGCACAGGTGGCGGGCCTCGATGACGACGATGACGCCGCGTGGCTGGAGCACCTCGTCGAGGGCGTCGGCCACCATCGTGGTCATCCGTTCCTGGACGCCGGGGCGCTTCGCGCAGACGTCGACCAGCCGCGCCAGCTTCGACAGCCCGGTGATGCGGCCGTCCGCGCCCGGCAGATACCCGACGTGGGCGTGGCCGAACCACGGCACCAGGTGGTGTTCACAGACGGAGTGGAAGGCGATGTCCCGCACGAGGATGAGGTCGTCGTGGCCCTCGTCGAACTGCGCCGAGACGACGTCGACGGGGTTGACCAGCAGACCGCCGTAGATCTCGTCGAACATCCGGGCGACGCGCGCCGGCGTGTCGCGGACGCCGTCACCCTCGGGGTCGATCCCGATGGCCTCGAACATCATGCGGACCGCGTCACGGATCTTGGCGTGGTCGAACGAGCCCTCGGGCCGGATGCCGGTGACGGCCTCCACCCGGTCGTGGGACCGTCCGTCGTCCTTCATGCTCAGCGGCTCGACTTGGAGGTCGACTTCTTGGCGGTCGACTTCTTCGCGCTGGCCTTCTTGGCCGTCGCCTTCTTGCGGGTCGTCGTCTTCGCGGCGCCGTTCGTGGAGCCGTTGGACGTTCCCGTCGAAGGCACGCGACGCAGCGATGCGAGGACGGCCTTGGCGGACTGGCCGGCCGGTGCCATGACGGCGCGGGTCGGGCGGATCTTGATGTCCGAGAACACCCGGGCAAGCTCGGCGCCGTCGAGGGTCTCGACCTCCAGCAACGTCTCCGCGACGAGGTCGAGGACGTGGCGGTTCTCCACGAGGATCTCGAGGGCCTCGTCGTGCGCCTCGTCGATGAGGTGGCGGACCTCCTCGTCGATCATCTGCGCGACCTGGCCGGAGTAGTCGGCCTGGTGACCGAAGTCACGACCGAGGAACGGCTGGCTGTCCTTCTGGCCCAGCGTCATCGGTCCGAGCTTGTCGCTCATGCCGTACTGGGTGATCATCTGCTTCGCGGTCGCGGTGGCGCGACTGATGTCGTCGCCGGCACCGGTGGTGATGTCACCGATCTTGATCTCCTCGGCGACGCGGCCGCCGAGCATGACCGCGAGGCGGTCCACGAGCTCACCACGGGCGACGAGGTACTTGTCCTCGGTCGGCAGCGACATCGTGAAGCCCAGGGCGCGACCTCTTGGGATGATCGAGATCTTGTGGACCGGGTCGGCCTGCGGCAACGCGTGACCGACGATGGCGTGGCCGGCCTCGTGGTACGCGACCGTGCGCTTCTCGTTCTCGGACATGAGGCGCGTCTTGCGCTCCGGCCCGGCGATGACACGCTCGATCGATTCCTCGAGCTCCTGCTGACCGATCTCCGACTTGCCGAAGCGGGCAGCCAGCAGCGCGGCCTCGTTGATCATGTTGGCCAGGTCGGCACCGGTGAAGCCGGGCGTCGAGCGGGCGAGGGTGTTGAGGTTGATCTCGCTGGAGATCGGCTTGCCCTTGGTGTGGACCTTGAGGATCGCCTCACGGCCGATCAGGTCGGGGGCGTCCACGACGATCTGGCGGTCGAACCGGCCCGGACGCAGCAGCGCCGGGTCGAGGATGTCGGGGCGGTTGGTCGCCGCGATCAGGATGACGGCGGCGCGCTGGTCGAAGCCGTCCATCTCGACGAGGAGCTGGTTGAGGGTCTGCTCACGCTCGTCGTGGCCTCCGCCCATGCCGGCACCGCGGTGACGACCGACGGCGTCGATCTCGTCCATGAAGATGATGGCCGGGGCGTTGGCCTTGGCCTGCTCGAACAGGTCACGGACACGCGACGCACCGACACCGACGAACATCTCGACGAAGTCCGAGCCGGAGATCGAGAAGAACGGGACACCGGCCTCGCCGGCGACGGCGCGGGCCAGCAGGGTCTTGCCGGTTCCGGGAGGGCCGAACAGCAGCACGCCCTTGGGGATCTTGGCGCCCATGGCCTGGAACTTGGAGGGGTTCTCCAGGAAGTCCTTGATCTCACGAAGCTCCTCGACGGCCTCCTCGGCACCTGCGACGTCCGAGAAGGTGACCTTCGGGGCGTCCTTGGAGACGAGCTTGGCCTTCGACTTGCCGAACTGCATGACGCGGCCGCCGCCGCCGCCCTGCATCTGCTGCATGAGGAAGAAGAAGACACCGAAGATCAGCACGAACGGCAGGAAGCTGAACAGGATGCTGACCAGCGCCCCGTCCTGCTGCCCGTCGGTCTGGACCTCATCGACCTGGTCGAGCAGACCAGCGAGGACGTCGTCCTGGACGGTGTCGGAGAACTCGACCCGGTAGGTGGCGTCGGCCTCACCAGAGGCGACGCGTTCGCCCTCGATGGCGTTGGACCGGTCCAGGATCGTCGCGGTCTTGATCTGGCCGTCCTCGACCAACTGCGCGAACTCACTGAAAGTGAGGTCCTTGGGCGCGGTGGATCGCTGGAAGGCCGAGAAGGTGACCATCAGTGCGACGATGAGGACGAGGAACCAGACGAATGGGCCTCGGAAGAGCTTGCTGGACTTCACGGGCGCCCCCTGGGGCGACGAGGGTGGATCGGCGTCTCGTGAAGGTTTTCACGAGGGCCGGGTTGGCAACAACGTCCACGCTGGTGGGGCTGTTCCCTGGTCGTTCGATGCTACCGCCGGCACGGATGGAGAATCCGGCGGTCGCAGTCCATGACGCGCAGGTTCGCGCGAGTTGCGGGGCCCGGCGACGTCAGTCCTCGGACCAGCGCTCCTGGGCTTCCTTGGTCAGGACGCCGACGAACGGCAGGTTGCGGTACCGCTCCGCGAGGTCGAGGCCGTAGCCCACGACGAACTTGTCCTCGATGTCGAAGCCCTTGTAGGCGACCGGAACCTCGACGCGGCGGGCCGAGGGCTTGGTCAGCAGGGCCATGACCTCGATCGAGGCGGGGTTGCGCGACCGCAGGTTGCGCAGGAGCCAGTCGAGGGTGAGCCCGGAGTCGACGATGTCCTCGACGATCAGCACGTGGCGGCCCTCGATCTCCGTGTCGAGATCCTTGAGGATGCGCACGACACCACTGGAACGCGTCGACGAGCCGTACGACGACACCGCCATGAAGTCCATGGAGATGTTGAGATCCAGGCGACGCGCAAAGTCCGCCATCACCATCACCGCGCCCTTGAGCACACCGACCAGCAACACGTCCCGCCCGGCATAGTCGCGGTTGACCTGCGCGGCGAGCTCGTCGAGCTTGGCCTGCAGGTCGACCTCCGAGACGAGGATCTCAGAGATCTCCTCGATCAGGTGGGCGGGCACGTCAGCCATCGGCAGGGCCTGTCACGTCGGAGCGGGGGAATTGGTCGGACCGAGCGCAGGCTATTGCCTCGCGACTACGGTGGGCGACGCTCGACACGCGAGGGGAACCGTTGTGAGCAACATGCCACCACCTGATCCGTTCGGGAGCGGCTCGACGCCGCCCCCACCGCCCCCACCGGGCAGCGGTGACTTCCTCGGCTCCGGCGGGACACCACCGCCACCTCCGCCCCCCTCGGACCGGATCCCGCCGCCTCCCGCGGGCGCGCCTTCGCTGCGCCAGATGGCGCTGGGCGAGATCATCGACGCCTCGATCACGCTCTACCGGAACAACTGGCAGGTCCTCGCCGGCATCGTCGCGGTCTTCGTGGTGCCGCTGAGCATCGTCGGCGCAATGCTCAACGAGCAGGGCGGTGGCGGCCAGGCGGCCGCCTTCCTGCTGTCGGTGCTGATCGGACCGCTCATGGGCGGCGCGATCTCCCGGGCCGCCGGCGAGCTCTACCTCGGCCGCAAGCCCGAGGTCGGTTCGGCCATCAGTTTCACGATGTCGCGAATCGCGCCGCTGCTGATCGTCACCGTCCTGACGACGCTGGCGGTCATCCTCGGCCTCGTCGCCCTGATCATCCCCGGCTTCATCCTCATGGTCCGGCTGTACTTCAGCTCCATCATCGTCGTGCTGGAGAACCGCGACGGCACCGACGCCATGCGCCGGTCCTTCGACCTCACCAAGGGCCACTCGTGGCGCCTGGTCGGGGCGGCCCTGGTCATCGCGATCATCACGGCCGTCGTCTCCGGCATCCTGCAGATCCCGATCCTCTTCCTGACCAGCAACCTCGTGGCCGTGACGGCCATCTCTGCGCTGATCCAGGTGCTGGTGACGCCGTTCAGTGCCGTGGCGGCCGTGCTCCTCTACTTCGACCTGCGGGTTCGCAAGGAGGCGTTCGACCTCGAACTGCTGGCAGCTCATCTCCAAGGACCTCGCGACGCCGGGACGACCTCGTGGTGACACGGTCGCGATGACGCTGATCCCGGCGGTGGCGCTGGACCCGGCCGAGGTCGAGCGAGCCGTCGAGCGCGCCTACCGGGACCTCGTCGTCAACCCGACGTGGAGCGAACGCCTCCAGGCGTTCATCGGCGACGTGCTCAATCGGATCTTCTACCTGGTCACGGAGAACGCCCTGCTGGGGTTCCTCGTGCTGCTGGGCCTCGGCGGCGCGCTCGTGGCCTTCCTGCTGTGGTCGCTGCGACGGGCCGGACTGGTCGGGGACGCGGAGCTGGCCTCCGGCGGGGCGTCCACGGAGAAGGTGGACTGGCTGGCTGCGTCCCGCGACGCCGAGGCCCGGGGCGACCTCGACGGTGCGGTCCGGGCGGGCTTCCGGGCGCTGATCGACGAACTGGCCAGCCGAGGCTGGGTGCCGGACCGCCGCAGCCTGACCGCGAGCGAGGCCCGCGCCGCCGTGTCCGACCAACGCACCGGGCTGGCGACGGCCGTGGCCGACGCCAGCACGAGCTTCGAACAGATCGCCTACGCCCGCCGCCAACCCGTTGCCGATGACGTCGCCGCCGTACGACGGGCACTCGAAGAGGTGGGGCGATGACCTCCGAGCGCCGCTGGTTGCTGGTCATCCTCGTCGCCGTGGGTCTGCTGACCCTGGCCTTGGGGGCGCTGAGCTCCGACGGGACCCTGATGGACGACGGGCCGACCGGGACCCTGGCCCTGGAACGGGTGGCCAAGGACCTTGGCTTCGACCTCGACCGCGGTGACGACCCGCCCGCCAACGGGACCTTCCTGCTGCCGACGGATCTGCGTGACCCCGACCAGGCCGAAACCGTCCTGGGCTGGGTCCGCCAGGGCAACCGCCTCGTCGTCGCCGACCCCAACTCCGTCTTCCTCGAGCTGCTGGACATCGAACCGACCAGCCGCGTCAGCACCGCGATCAGCGGCATGGAGGTCCTCCGGCCCGACTGCGATCTGCCGGAGGTCCTGGACGTGGGCACGGTCGCCGTCCGCGTCAGCGAGCGACGCCTGGACCTGCCCGGCGAGCTCGGGGCCCGCACCTGCTTCGTCGACGAGGCCGGGGCGCCGTGGCTCGCGATCGTGCCCGCGGGTGCCGGCGAGGTCGTGGTGCTGGGCGGTTCCTCGGTCTTGCGCAATGAACGGTTCCGATCCAACGACAACCCGACGTTCGCGCTGCAACTGTTCGGCGAAACGGGGCGGGTCCGCATCGGCTCACCTGCACCTGCCGCAGGGGCCAACGGAGGGTTCTGGGCGTCGCTGCCCGACGCCGCCCGCGCCCTGGTGCTGGCCGCGTG
>CBDTZE010000147.1:0-5839 GCA_965364815.1 uncultured Nitriliruptoria bacterium
GCCGGCGGCGACATGGGTCGTGCGACGGAACGTGCCGGGCGCTGCAGCAGGCGTCGTCGCGGCGGGGGAGCGCGGCGCATCGGCCCGGGGGTCGACCGTCGTCATGGCGTGGACCGGTCGCGCGCACGTCGCAGGGCAGCCAGTTGCCGTTCGATGTCGGCCTTCTGACGCTGCAGGCCGTCGAAGAGCCCACCGCCGTGGTGTGGCGGGACCTCGCGCAGGTGGCGATCCACCTCACGCAGGCGTTCGATGAGTTGGGCCTCGGAAAGTTGCATGAGTGCAAGGCTACGAGTTCGATCGCGCCGCGAGTGGCGCGTCCGTTCCGGACGCGTAACCTACGGTCGCGTAACTTCGGTTCCGGCCGTTCCCGACCACGCCCCAGCGAGTGCACCGTGACGAACAACCCGGCTCTTGCCGACCAGGCTGACCGCCCCGTGATCCGCGGCGTGCTTGACCCCTCCGAGGGCGAGTCCGCGTTGCAGAAGTGGGCCGTGCTGGCCATCACGATCATCCCGTTCGCCGGGCTGGCCACGGCCGTCATCGGCGCGTGGGGCTGGGGCGTCACGGCCCGCGACCTCTGGATCGCGTTCGGGCTCTACCTCGCCTCGGGCCTGGGGATCACGGTCGGGTACCACCGCCTGCTGACCCACAAGTCGTTCGACGCGCCGCCGACCGTCCGTGCCTTCTGGGCCACGATGGGCTCGCTGGCCGTCCAGGGTTCCTGCATCGACTGGGTCGCCACGCACCGTCGCCACCACGCGTACTCGGACCGTTACGGCGACCCGCACTCACCGCACATCCAGGCCGAAGAGGGCTTCAAGGGCATGGTCAAGGGGCTGTGGCACTCGCACGTCGGTTGGTTGTGGCGCCCCGCCGGCACCGTTCAGCAGACCTGGGCTCCCGACCTGCTGGCCGAGCCCAAGATCGCTGCGGTCAACAAGGCGTTCCCCTGGATCGTCATCACCTCGTTCCTGATCGCGCCGGTCCTGGGCTTCGCCTTCAGTGGCGGCTCGTTCGCGGCCGCCGCCACGGCCTTCCTGTGGGGCTCGCTGGCACGCATCTTCCTGCTGCACCACGTCACGTGGTCGATCAACTCGGTGTGTCACTACTTCGGCACGCGCCCGTTCGACTCGCACGACCAGGCACGCAACAACCCGGTCATGGGCCTGCTCGCCTTCGGTGAGGGTTGGCACAACGCCCACCATGCCTTCCCGGCCTCGGCACGTCACGGGCTGCGCTGGTGGGAGTTCGACTCCTCGTGGATCGTCATCAAGACGATGTCCATGTTGGGCATGGCGAAGAACATCAAGCTGCCGTCCGAGACCCATCTCAAGGCGCGGACCCGTCGCAATGTCAAGACGTCGGCCTGACCTCCCAGCCGACGGCCAGCGGCGATCCCAAGCCCGTCCGGCGCCGCATGTCGGGCGTCGAACGGCGTGAGCAGTTGATCGACGTGGCGCGCGGCGTGTTTGCCGAGCGCGGCTACGAGGCCGCCACGATCGAGGACATCGCCGAAGCCGCTGGCGTCTCCAAGCCCATCGTCTACCAGCACTTCGGTGGCAAGGAAGGCCTCTGGGACGAGGTCGTCGAGCGGGCGGTCGCCTCGCTGATCGCGCGCATCGCGGCGGGCCTGGACCAGGAGAAGTTGTCCCTCGCCGCCCAGGAATCTGCCGGTGGCTTCCTCGCGTTCATCGAGGAGGAAGAGGACGCGTTTCGCGTGCTGCTTCACGACGGACCCGGCGATGCCGAGGGCGGGACGCTGGCGATCGTCATCGACGAGATCGCCGTCCAGGCCGAGGGCATGCTGGGTGCGGTCTTCGAGGAGCGAGGTTTCGACGAGGCCCTCGCCCCGATGTACGCACGCATGCTGGTCGGCGCGGTTGCCCTCGTCGGCCAGTGGTGGCTCGAGGCTCGAGAGCCGTCGCGTGAGGTCGTCGCCAGGCACATCGTGAACCTGACCTGGAACGGACTACGGCACCTCGACCCCAATCCGTAGGGACGGGGTCCTAGGCTCCACGGGACCAACGATCCCGGAGCCGGCTGTGGCCAGCGAACGACTTCCGCACCTCGTGTCGAGGCTGCAGGGGCACACACGGTCGATCTTCACCGAGGTCAGCCGGCTGGCGGCAGCCACGGGCGCGGTGAACCTGGGCCAGGGCGCACCGGACTTCAGCGGGCCCGAGGCCGTCACCGAGCCTGCCGTCGAGGCCATCCGGGCGGGGCGCAACCAGTACGCCCCCGGCGCCGGACTCCCCGTGCTGCGCGAGGCGATCGCCCGTCACCAGGCCCGTTGGTGGGGGCTGGACTGGGATCCCGACACGGAGATCACCGTCACCGCCGGGGCCACCGAGGCGATCAACGTCACGATCCAGGCCCTGTGCGAGGTGGGCGACGAGGTGCTGGCCTTCGCCCCGTTCTACGACTCGTACCCGGCGTCGGCGGCCATGGCCGGGGCGCGACTGGTGCCGGTGCCCCTCGTCGGCGAGGACCTGCGGGTCGACCCTGAGCGCCTGCGCGCCGCCGTGACGCCTCGGTCCCGACTGCTGGTGGTCAACACGCCGCACAACCCCACGGGGCGGGTGTTGGATGCCGCCGAACGCCAGGCCATCGCCGACGTCGTCGTCGAGCACGACCTCATCGTCCTCACTGACGAGGTCTACGAACACCTGACCTTCGACGGCAACGACCACGTCCCGCTGGCGTCGATGCCTCAGTTGCGTGACCGGACCGTGCAGATCTCCTCAGCTGGCAAGACGTTCAGCGTGACGGGGTGGAAGATCGGTTGGGCCTGCGCCTCGCCCGACCTGACCCGGGCGCTGCAGAGCGCGAAGATGTGGACGACCTTCTCCAACGGCACGCCGTTCCAGTTCGGCGTTGCCGCCGGCCTGTCCCTCGGGGACGACTGGTTCGACGGCTACCGCAAGGACTATGCGGAGCGGCGCGACGTGTTGTGTGGGGCGCTGGAGTCCCACGGCTTCGTCGTCCGCCGGCCGCAAGGGACCTACTTCGCCCTGTTCGACGGACGCCAACTCGGGGCCGGGGACGACGGACTTGCGCTGTGCCGCCGCCTTCCCGCCGAGGCCGGCGTGGCCGCCATCCCGACCACGGTCTTCCACGGCGACGTCGACCACGACCCGTGGTGGCTGCGGTTGGCGTTCTGCAAGGACCACGACGCCATGGTCGAGGGTGTGCAGCGGCTGGCCGCCTTCCGCGACCGATGACCGCGACCTGGGAGCTTCGTACGGAGGTCTCCGACCGCAGGCAGTTGTCGGTCCTGGGACGCACGGTCGAGGTGCCGCTGTCGGGGAAGCTGACGCGCGTGGTCTCGCGTGACGATCGCGATCTGCTGAGCGGTCCGGCCATCCGCCACACCGACCGCAAGGGCGACCACGTCCTCGGCGGCCATCTTGGCCAGGGGGCCGTCCTGGAGCGTCGTCGCTGGAGCAAGCTCAGGCTGGTGGACGGCGCTGGGCAGGAACGGTGCCGGATCGAGGGCAAGATGGGTCGGCCGACACGGCGGTTTCGGCAGAGCTGGGATGTGACCCGTCCCGGCGGAGAACGGCTCAGCCTCACCGAGGCGCAGTCGGTGCTGGACCTCTCCGTGTGGAAGCGTGACTTCGTCGGCGACGTGCTGTCCACCTACCAGGACAAGGACGGTGGTTGGCGGCTGGCGGTGTGGAACGACCGGGCGGTGCTCGAGGTCGACGAACGGTCGACCGCGGGATCGTTGATCGACGACCTCGTCGCCGCAGTGGTTCTGTACGCCGTGTTCGACTTGCACCAGACCCCGACAACGTGAGGACGACATGCTGATCGCTGCGATCCAACACGACATCGTCTGGGAGGACGCCCCGGCCAACCTCGACCGGTTGGGTCCGAAGGTTGCCGCCGCAGCCGGTGCCGGCGCTCGGTTGGTGGTCCTCGCCGAGATGTTCTCGACCGGCTTCTCGATGAACATCGACGTCACCGCCGAGCCCGTGATGGGGCGCTCGGCCACCTGGATGTGCGAGCAGGCGGCGGCGAACGACACGTGGATCTGCGGCTCGATCCCGACAGGCGTTCAGCCGGGGGAGCGCCCCGTCAACCGTCTTCACCTGGTCTCCCCGACCGGTGGCGTGCACACGTACGACAAGATCCACACGTTCACCTACGCCGGCGAGTCCGAGCACTTCACTGCCGGGACCCAGACGCTGACGGTCGACGTCGAGGGGCTGCGGGTCTCGCCGTTGGTCTGCTTCGACCTGCGGTTCGCCGATCTGTTCTGGGACCTTGCGGCACAGACCGACTGCTACCTCGTCCCGGCGAACTGGCCGGAGCCGCGGCGGCGGCACTGGCAGGCGCTCCTGGCGGCACGAGCCATCGAGAACCAGGCCTATGTCGTCGGGGTGAACCGCGTCGGCCAGGACGGCAACGGGCTGGCCCACGCCGGCGACTCTGCCGTGATCGACCCGATGGGCGAGGTGCTCGCCAGCGCCTCGACCGACGAGGCCGTCCTGCTCACGGAGGTGGACCCGCGCCGTGTGGCGGACATCCGCTCACGCCTGCCGTTCCATGCAGACCGTCGGCCGCGCTGACGTGTCGCCGGGCTCCGGGTCGTCGGCGTCCTGCGGTTGGTCCTCGCGAGCCAACGCGACGAGGCGGTCCGCGACCCGGTAGCCCACGGCGGCGAAGGGGACGGCCAACACCGCCCCAACGAGGCCGTAGATCATGCCGCCCAGCGTCAGGGCGGTCAGGACGCCCAGCGGATGCATCGAGACCCGGTTGCCCAGGATCCACGGCTGCAGGACATTGCCCTCGACCTGCTGCACCAGCACCACCAGGCCGACGACGATCAGCGCATCGCCGAACCCGCCTGCGGCCATCGCCACGAGGGCAGCGGCCGCGCCGCTGGCGAAGGCGCCGGCGATCGGCACGAATGCGGCGACGAAGGTGAGGACCGTGAGGCTCAGCGCCAGCGGCACGCCCAGGATCACCAGGCCGAGGCCGATGAAGACCGCGTCGATCGCGGCGACGGTCGCCTGCCCTCGGACGTAGCCGCCGAGGGTGTCGCCGACGTCCTTGCCGATGTCCTTGACGCGGCCGCGCCAGCGGGCCGGGAACAGGTTGCGGAACCACGCGGCCATGCGGTCGCCGTCGCGGACGAAGAGGAAGGTCGCCACGAGGGCGAACGCCAGTTGGGCCAGGAAGGTGGCGGAGGCGGTGAAGACGCGCACGACCGGGGACGACGAGGTGCCGTTCGCGGTGTCACTCCCGGTCTCGGTGTTGGGCGTGGCTGCCCCGGTGGCGACGCCTTCGCGGACCTGTTCCACGGCGTCGTCGACGTCGATCGGTGGCAGCCCGAAGACCCCGTCGCCGAGCCGTTCACGGACCTGTTCGTAGCCCTGCTTCGCCTGTTCGACGAGGTCCGTTGACTGCGCCTGCACCTGCAGGACCAGGAGGGCGACCGTGCCCGCCACCGCGGCCGCCGCAAGGGCCATGACCAGGGTCGAGGAGCCGGTGCGGCCCAGGCCCCGGCGTTCGAGCCAGCGAGCCGGCGGCGTGAGGATCGCGGCCGGGAAGAGCGCGAAGGCCAGCGGGACCAGCACGACGCTGGCCTGGTCGACCAGCCACCACGTGAAGGCGGCGACGAGCGCCACGCCGACGACGGCCCACGCCGAACGGCCCACGCGCAGCAGTTGCTGCTCAGCCTCGCCTCGCTGCACGACCTTGCCTCCTCGCCCCGCGCGGTGGGGCGGGACGTGGCGGCAGTCATGCCCGCGACGGGGCCCGGGCAACCCGGCTCTGGGCCAGGAATTTCCTCACTCGATCACGAGCCCCTGCAGTCCGCTGTCGGGCGGCG
>CBDTZE010000148.1:0-5780 GCA_965364815.1 uncultured Nitriliruptoria bacterium
GCGTTGAGCGGGGGGACGCGCGTCATGGCGCCGAAGGATCGTTGAGAGAGTCAGCACCCCACAAGCCTTGGACCACCATGCGTCGCGTCGTCGCCTCGACCATCTCGCTCGCGCTGCTCGCCGGCCTGACGGTCCTCGGAAGCGTTGCGACGACGTCCGTTCCTGACGGCGCCTCGGCTGCACGAGTCGTCGTGGCCGTCCCGGATGCGCCGTCCAATCCGTATCACGACTTCTTCCACGCCCAGCCGTCCCAGGTCACGCCCGAACTGCTCGTGGAGTTCGGTGTCGACGAGGACCACGTCCTGCGTCTCACCCGGACCGGTGACTGGTTCGACGACTTCGACGCCGACGCCGACCTCTGGGCCGCCGTGAACCCGGGCGAGCTGTACTGGGTCGCCGGCACCAACATCTTCGGGATCAGCTTCGACGCCGACGGGATCCCGCTGCTCGGCGAGGAGGCGGCCACCTCCCACGGCATCGGCACCACGGCGGCGGTCATCATGGCCAACCCGGAAGCCATTGTCATCGCCGTCGAGGGCACCAACTCCCAGGCCGAGACCTGGGCCTTCACGACCCCGTTCGTCGATGTGGTGTCCACCTCCTACGGGTTCCCCGGCTCCGTCCCGGTTCCCGGGCACAACGCCGACAGCCACACGGGCGTCGTCGGCAACGGCAAGCTGCACATCGGCGCCGCGGACAACTCGCCCGCGCTGTCGCCGTTCGACACGACCTCCGGTCCCTGGTGGACCATCGGCGTCGCGGGTCTGCACGAGGACGACGGCCGCAGCCGCGAAGGACTCTCCGGCAACCTGATCGACGTCGTCTCCGACTTCACCCAGGAACTGCCGTACTGCACCCGCTGTGAGGAAGGCGTGCAGTTCGTCTCCGGCACCAGCTTCGCCACACCCCGCATCGCCGGCACGGTCTCGAAGATCATCCTCGACGGCCGGCGCGCCGCCGGTCAGTCCAGCGGCATCGTGACCGACGGCGTCGACCAGCCCACCATGGTCGTCGGCAACGGCTTGTCCATCACCAACTGGGACCTGCGCCGCGCCCTCGAAGAAGCCGCCTGGTACCCCGAGTCCGCGGAAGACACGAGCTTCGGCGGCCTGGGCACGTACGCCGTTCCGACCCAGGCGCCGTGGTCCGTCCTGGGCTGGGGCCTGGTCACCCCGGACGAGCGCTTCGACGTGGTCCGCCAGGCCGAGGCCCACCTCGGCATCACCAGCGAGGAGCCCACGCGCTTCAAGTCCGCCGAGGCCTGCGCCTGGATGACGGCGAACATGCAGCTTCGGTACACGTACTGGGACCAGCTCAACGTCGACTCGCAGTCGCGTGGCGCCTCGGAGCACCCCTACCTGCCCTGCTGACGCGCACCCGTCTGCCGGGCTGGCGCCCGACGGCCGTACCTTCGCGCGCATCCCTCGCAGGAAGCTCGCAGCCGTGGCAGATCGTTACACCTCGAAGGTCGCGCTGGTCCTCGACGCCCCGGTGACGTCCGTCGGCGAGATCGTCGACGCCGCATCCGCTGCCGGCGACATCGACCGGTCCGGCTCCGTCGGTGACCGCGACGAGGCCATGGAGGTCCACTGGGCCGGGCGCATGGACAAGGCCGTCGTCCGCCGGGTCGAGGGCGAGGACGGGGCGCCGATGCTGCGCACCGAGGCCTACGTCGGTCGCCAGGGTCTCAAGGAAGGCATGCGCCACCAGGCCATGCTGCTGCAGGCGCTGTCCCGCCAACTCAAGGGACGCGTTGTCGGCATCCGTGACCTCGAGGCCATGGTCGATCGCGACGAGGCATGGATGAACCGCCTGGCGATCGGGGCGGTCAAGCTGGAGGACGCCGTCGTCGCCAAGGCCGAGGGCGAAGGCACGTGGTGGGTCCGGACGCACGGGGCGGCGCGCTTCGACGTCCCCGACCTCGAGCTCTACGGCCTCACCAAGGGCCAGGTCCCCAAGGCAGAGGAACTGCTCCTGCGTCTGGTCGGTCAGCTCATCACCGGCGCCGGACTCAAGGCCGAGCTGAAGGTCGAGGACACGCCCGTCTACCTGGTGCCCGTGCTGGACGCGTGGCCGTTGGTCAACCTCGACTGGCCCGGCGTCGGCCGCGCCGGCCAGGCACGGGGCGAGGGCCTCGACGGTCCCCGCGCCAGCCTGTCGGTCCTGCACAAGCCACGCTTCGGCCGCTACCGCAAGGACCTCAAGGGCATCCTCGAGCTGCTCTGAGGTCGTCAGGCCCGAGCTCCTCAGTCGTCGCTGGATTCCTCGACGTCGGTCCAGGTGCCGTCGGGGTTCTCCGGGCGGGGGTCGCCGCAGACGTCACGCAGCCGTGCGGCGCCCTCTTCGGGGCCCAGCGTGAGCAGCCGGTCGCCGGCCTTGAGGGTCCGGGACGATCGCGGTCGGTAGATCCAGCGGCCGTCGCGTTGGACGGCCAGGACCTCCATGCCGGTGCGCGTGTGGAAGCGGGTCTCGGACAGGGTCGCCCCGTCGGCGTCGGAGCCCTCGATGACCATGGCCTCGACGACGATCTCGTCCGCCTCGGACAGGGCCTGGGCGACGATCGGGTGGATCTCGTCACGCTGGATGATGCGGGTCATCGACTGGGCGGAGTCGACGATCCGTTCGGACGCGGAGGCGAGGTGGAGCAGGCCACGCAGGATCTCGGGGTCCTCGACCTCGGCGGCGGCGCGCAGGACCCAGCCTTCGAGGGCGTGCCACAGGTCGTCGCTGCGGTCCTCGATGAGTTCGACCTCGGCGACCAGTGAGTGGTCACGCAGCAGGATGGCGGCGTAGGCCAGCCCAACGGCGACCTCGGACATGTTCTTGAGGTCAACGACCAGGTCGACGGCGCGGTCGAGGTTGGAGAGCTTGCGGTTCTGGACGGGGGCGGGCAGGTGGTGCGGGGTGCCGCCGGTCATCTCGCGCAGGCGGTCGATGCCGTTGGGCGGCCCCTGGACGATGAGGACGTCGCCGGCGCGCAGGACCTCGTCGGCGCTGGGCCCGTAGACCCACTCGACGTCGCGCCGGATGGCGATGACCCAGACGCCAGTGCGGGCCGACAGTTCGATGTCTCGCAGCGACTGGCCGGAGACGTCGTTCTCGTCGCGGATCTTGACGCGAGCCGTGGCCTCGTAGGCGTGGCGCAGGTCGTCGCGGAGCTCGCCGGGCACACCGAGGTCCTTGAGCACGACCCGGGCGATGTCCTCGGCCGCGTCCGCGATTCCCTCGATGGACACGGCGAGGGAGAGCACGCCCGCAAGCTGCTCGGCGTCCTCCGGCGTCCGTGCCGCCAGCATGCAGACCATGCGCAGCTCGATGAGCGCTTCGTCGACGCGCTCCTCGAGGCGCAGGACCTCGCCTGCCAGCTCGTCATCCCCGAAGAAGACCGCGGCATACGCCAGGTCGACCATGAGTTCAGCAGCGTCCTTGGCTCCGACGAGGAGCTCCTTGACGGTGCGTCTGTTGCGTGCAGCCATGTGTTCAACCCACCTGCAGGAGAGCGAGGGCCCCGACCAAGCAGAGCATGCCCATCAGGTCCATGGTGGACGTGACGATGGGAATGGCCTGGTTGTCCGGATCGAGACCGAAGCGATAGGTCGCCGTCGAGGCCGTGTAGGCAACGACGACGAGGATGGTGGTGCCCATCGCCCCGCCAAGCAGCGTGACGCCCAGGAGCGTCTGCAGCGGCGGGTGTTGGAGACCGAAGAAGATGGCGACCGCCCAGGTGGCGATGCCGAGGAAAGTGAAGACGAAGGTCGCGAAGAGATAGGCGACGCTGATGTCCAGCGCGGCGTCCTTGTCGGGCAGCGCCCCGGGCCGGATGAGGCCCAGGTGCAGCTTGGAGGTCAGGCGCGAGGACAGGATCCCGCCCAGCGAGCCGAACGTCGCGATGAACGGCGGGAACAGCACCAGCAGGGCCGGCGTGTCGAGGAAGGACGAGCCGCGCGTCTCCACGACGAGGCCGGCCAGCACGTCCACGGCCGCGGCGAAGAACAGCACGACGACGGACTCGCGGATGATCCGCCGCACCGACGGCTCACCGTGCATCCATCCCCAGACCAGGGCGGCGACGGAGATGACGGCGAGCGTGGTGCCGACCACCGCCGTGGCGTTGCCGTGACGGGCGAACAGGGAGGCGACCAACAGGGCTGGGACGGCAAGGAGGTCACCGGTCGCGGTGATCGCGGGCGCCCCGACGTCGTCCATGTTCCAGTCGCGCTGCCATGCCGTCCGGGCCAGCCCGAGGGTGACGCCCATCAGCAGGATCGACGCCAGGATTCCGCCGATGACGGAGATCGAGATCAGGTCGACCAGGGGCATGATCTCCAGGCCGATGGCCGTGCCGAAGGCCTTGGCCAGCACGGCCGCCTCCAGCGAGGTCACCAGTGTCAGGACCACCACGGCCTGGATCTGGCGGGAGAGGAAGGAGTCCTTCTTCAGCGAGGTGTCGAACTGGCCCGTGTGGATGGCCGTGCCCAGTCTCGCCCCCAGCGCCCCGAACGTGGCACCACGCATGGCGATGGCGGCCGGGATCAGCAGCAGCAGGCCGTCGAGTTGGCGCAGGTGCCCCTCGGCGTTGCCCAGCACCAGGCCGGCGCAGATGTCGGCGATCGCGGCGAGGAACATGGCGAACAGGCCGCGGCGCAGCGCCGGGGCGTCGGATCGCCAGTAGTCCGTGGTGGTCGAGGTCATCGACCGCATCCCGAACATCGTGCGCGCGAGAACGCCCGGGCCACGCGCCGATGGCGCGCCGGAGCGACGTACGCGATCGGCAGACAAGGCGGAACCGGGCAGGGCAGGGGATGCGTGGCGGATCGTAGGCGTCACCGGAGGGCCCTGCGGGTCGCGGATACCCTGCGCCACCAACGACCGTCCCTCCGGAACAGGCCCCTTCATGACGTACAAGGCACCGCTGCGCGACATCCGCTTCGTGCTGGAGCACATCACGCCGATCTCGCAGCTCGCGCAGCTCGAGGCCTTCGGCCACGCCGACCCGGAGATGGTCGACGGGCTGCTGTCCGAAGCCGCCCGCTTCTGTGAGGAGGCCGTTGCGCCGACCAACGCGGACGCCGACAAGCAGGGCTCACGCCTCATCGACGGCGCCGTGAAGACGCCGGACAGCTTCCCGAAGCTCTACGAGCAGTACGTGGCCGCAGGCTGGGGCGCGCTCGCCCACCCCGCAGAGCTGGGCGGCGGCAACTTCCCGCACGTCGTTGCGAACGCCTTCAAGGAGATGCTGACCAGCGCCAACATGGCGTTCTCCCTCGGCCCGCTGCTGACCACCGGTGCCGTGGAGATGCTGGAGGCCCACGCCTCGGACGAGCAGAAGCAGGTCTACGTCACCAAGATGGTCTCCGGTGAGTGGACCGGGACGATGAACCTCACCGAGCCCCACGCAGGCTCGGACGTCGGGGCGCTCACGTCCAAGGCCGTCAAGCAGGACGACGGCACGTACAAGATCACCGGCAACAAGATCTTCATCACGTACGGCGACCACGACATGACCGACCAGATCATCCACCTGGTCCTGGCCCGCCTCCCCGACGCGCCTCCCGGCACCAAGGGCATCTCCTGCTTCATCGTCCCGAAGTTCCTGGTGAACGACGACGGGTCGCTGGGGGAGCGCAACGACGCGCACGTCGTCGGCGTGGAGCACAAGCTCGGCATCCACGCGTCGCCGACCTGCACCATGGCGTTCGGCGAGAACTCGGACGGCGCCGTCGGCTTCCTCATCGGTGAGGAGAACCAGGGCATGCGGTACATGTTCACGATGATGAACG
>CBDTZE010000149.1:0-5756 GCA_965364815.1 uncultured Nitriliruptoria bacterium
GACCCTCGCTGGATTGCCCAGGCCAAGCCGGTCGCCTCCAGCGCCGGGGCGCTCTTCGTCCGCAGCTATGAACGGGGCGAGCGTGTCCATGCAGCGATGGCGGCCCGCGGCTTCAACGGCACGATGCCGACCATCCACGAGGACCGGGCCACCGCCACGGACTGGATCCTCGCTCTGCTCCTGCCCGCCGGCGCCGTCACCGTGACGGCCGCCGCCCGCCTGCTGTGAACGAGTCCTCCGTGAGCCCTGCATCCGCCCCGGCCGTCGAGGTCGCCGACCTGCGCTTCGCGTACCCGGACGGCACCGAGGCCCTCGACGGCCTGGACCTGACGATCCGACCCGGCGAACGGGTCGCGCTGCTCGGCCCCAACGGGGCGGGCAAGACCACGCTGGCGCTGCACCTCAACGGCATCCACGCCCCGTCCTCCGGGAGCGTGCGCGTCGGAGGACTGGCCGTGCAGGACAACCTCGCCGAGATCCGTCGCCGCGTGCAGTTGGTGTTCCAGGACGCGGACGACCAACTCTTCATGCCGACGGTTCGTGAGGACGTCGCGTTCGGCCCGGCCAACCTCGGCCTGCGGGGCGCGGAACTGGACGCCCGCGTCGACCAGGCGTTGGCGAGGGTTGACCTGACCGAATTGGCTGACCGTCCTCCCCACCACCTCAGCGGTGGCGAGAAACGTCGCGGGGCGCTGGCGACCGCGCTGGCGATGGAGCCCGACGTCCTGGTCCTCGACGAGCCCACGTCGGGCCTGGACCCCGCGGGTCGACGTGAACTGGTCGACCTGCTTCGCACCCTCGACCAGACCCAACTGGTGGTGACCCACGACCTGCCGTTCGCGCTGGAACTCTGCGAGCGTTCCGTCATCATCGACGCCGGCCGCGTCGTCGCCGACGCCCCGACGACACAACTCCTGCGTGACGCGGACCTCCTCGCCGCCCACCGCCTCGAGCTCCCGTACGGGTTCGTCCTCGCCTGACCCGGATCGCCGTCGTCAGGACAGGCGGCGGCGGTCGGCCTTCCCGACCTTCTCGACGCCCTCGGTGAGCCCGAGCATCACCGCGTCGAAGTCGGCCAGGGCGTCGACCTCTCCGTCGTCGCCGATGTGCACGAAACGGTCCAGGGAGCGAAGGAACGCCCGGTCGTGCGACACCGCCAGGACCGCCCCGACGAAGCCCTCCAGCGCCTGCTCCAATGCGGCGGCCGAGGCGAGGTCGAGGTTGTCCGTGGGCTCGTCCAGCAGCAGCAGGTTCACGCCGGAGAGTTCCAGCGTGAGGATCTCCAGCCGGGCCTTCTGTCCACCGGACAGGGTCTCGTAGGACTGGCGGGCGTTGGCCGCCAGGCCGTACCGGGCAAGCGCGGCCATGGCCTTCTGTTCGTTGCCGACCTTCTCCGCGACGACGTCCAGGGGTTGGCGCCCCATCAGGTCGGCGTTGTCGGTGACTTGGGCGAAGTAGCCGGGCTCGACGCGCGCCCCGTGGACGACCTCGCCCTCGTGCTCGCTGGTGGGGTCGCCGACCAGTGCGCGGATCAGGTGGGTCTTGCCGGTGCCGTTCGGGCCGACGAGGCCGATGCGTTCGCCGTGGTGGACCTCGTCGCTGAACGGGGCGACCAGGCCCGGGACCTCGAGGTCCACGAGCTTCAGCATGCGCTTGCCGGAGCCGCGCCCGGACAGCGCCATCTTGACGCTCTGTTCGGTCGAGGGTGGCGGGGGAGGGCCAGCATCCACGAAGCGCTTGTGACGTGACTCGGCGGCGTCGGCCTTGGGCGCGAACACCGGTGAGTAGCGCGCCCGTTCCTTGAGGATCCGGGTGTAGTCCCGCAGTCGCTTCTCCTCGTCCTGCCAGCGCTGGAGTTCGTCGCCCAACGACTGCTGACGCTTCTCCCAGGCCTCGTCCCAGGTGGCGTAGGTGCCGTGGTGGACCCAGGCGCCCCGCGACTCCAGCATGACGATGCGGTCGGGTGCCGAGGACAGCAGGTCGCGGTCGTGGGAGATCATCAGGACGGTCTGGCTGGTGGCGCGGATCTGTTCCTGCAGCGCCAGCTTGGCCGGGATGTCGAGGTAGTTGTCGGGCTCGTCCAGCAGCAGCACGTCGACGCCCGACGCGAACAGGACGGCCAGCACCAGGCGCTTGCGCTCGCCGCCGGAGAACTGTGTGACGGTGCGGTCGACCAGTTCGGAGAAGCCCTTGCCGACGACCTCGCGACAGGCGATGTCCCATTGGGCCTCGAGCTCGTACCCGCCGAGGTCACCCCACAGCCCCAGTGCCTCGCCGAGTTCCATGCCGGCTTCCATGTCACCGGCGTCCAACGCGGCCTCGGCGTCGCAGATCCGCAGCCCGATGTCGTCCAGCGGCGTCGGGGCGAACTTGCTCAGGAGGCGCTTGAGCGTGGCGGAGGTGTCGTCGAACCCGACCTCCTGGGGCATGTACTTGAACGACCCGGTGATGGTGGCCGTGCCGTCGTCGGGTTCCAGTTCACCCGCGAGGATGCGGATCAGCGTGGTCTTGCCGACGCCGTTGTCGCCGATCAGCGCTGCGTGCCCACCGCTGGGCACGACGAACGAGGCCTCGTCGAAGCCCGTCGCCGCACCCGCGTGGATGAAGGACAGGTTGCTGACGTTGATCACCGGCTGCTCCCGCTCGAAGGGAGCAGCCTACGACCGCCGGGTCAGGCGTCCGCGGCGGCGATCGTGCTGGCCATGGCGTGGGCGCGCGACCCGTCGTCGACCATCTCGCCGGTCTCCTTGTGCTGCGCGAGCATCGCCTCCATGTCCTCGGCGATGCGGTCGTCGTTGTCGGCGATCTCGTCGAGGTCGTTGTCCTGGAAGCCCAGCACGCCCATGTCGCCGTAGGCCTTCTGGACCTTGGGGCCCCAGAGCCCGATGTCCTTGACGCAGGGGACGACGCGGCTGAACAGCGCCTTGCGGAACTCACCCATGATCTGGGCCTGGTCGACGAAGGCCACGCACTCGTCGACGGGCAGGCCGAGGGTCTCCCACATCTCGTGGGCCAGGAACCGGTCGCGGAGCAAGTACGAACCCTCGATCAGGAACTCCTCGCGCTCTTCTCTTTCCTTCTCCGTCAGCTCGGCATACGCGTCCTTGAGTGCCAGGCGACCGAAGGCGACGTGGCGCGCCTCGTCCTGGATCACATAGGCGTTGATCGACCGGCCCAGGGGGTCGGCCGTGAAGTCACGGATCATGGAGAAGGCGGCCAACGCCACACCCTCGATCAGCACCTGCATCCCGAGGTAGGTGAAGTCCCAGCGTGAGTCCGTGATGGTCTGGTCGAGGAGCGTCTTGAGTGACTCGTTGATGGGGTAGGCCAGCTGGATCTTCTCGTGGATGTAGCGCTTGTACGTCTCGACGTGACGGGCCTCGTCCATCGTCTGGGTGGCCGCGTAGAACTTCGAGTCCATGTCCGGGACGGTCTCGACGATCTTGGCCGAGCAGATCAGTGCCCCCTGCTCACCGTGGAGGAACTGGGAGGTCATCCAGGCCAGGTAGTGATGGCGGACCTGGTCCCGGTCATCGGAGCCCATCTTGTTCCAGATCGGTGAACCGAAGATCGGCAGGACCTCGTCGGGTGCGAGGGACACGTTCGTCGGATCGACCTCCAGCGACCAGTCGATCCGCGACGTGGCATTCCACTGCTTGTCCTTGCCCTTCTCGTACAGGCTGAGCATGCGGTCGCGACCCTCGTCGTACTCCCAGTTGAAGATCGCCTCACTGTGATTCGGGACGTTCCACTTCGTCAGTTCGGACGGGGTGGTGTAGATCCGCTGCGTGCTCATGGTGTTTCCTGGCTGGGAGGGAGATCGGGGGACGGTGGTGTCACGGCTTCATGCATGCGGTGACGACGTGGGCGATGCGGGTGACGACCTCGTCGGTCATCTCGTCGCTGGGGCTGACGACGTGGGACACGAGCAGGCGCGTGGTGATGTCCGCGAACCCCTCGAGCTCGACCTCGGAGAGGTGTGGCGCGAAGCGCGCCAACAGGTCGACCACGAGGGGCCGTGCCGCGGACAGCACGGGACTGGTGTTGCTCAGCAAGTACGGCAGCAGCGCCTCGGGCTCCTCGGCCAACAGGCGGCTGAGGAGCGGATGTTCCGTGGCTGCATCGAAGGCCACACGCAGCGCGGCCTCGAGGGCGGGGCGGAGCTCGGTGTGATCCGCCGTCGCCGCCACGAGACGCGACAGCATGTCCGCTTCCTCGCGGATGATGACCGCCTGGACCAGGCCGTCGTGTGAGCCGAAGTAGCGGTAGACGGTCTGCCTGGAGACTCCTGCGGCGCTTGCGACGTCGTCGAGGGTCAGGCGGCCCAGCCCGTGACGTCCGATGACGTCGAGGGTCGAGGCCAGGATCTGGTCCCGCGTGTCCGCCGCCAACCGAGCTCCAGTGTTACAACGTTACGCAGAATGTAACTTTGTAACACCTCGCCTGTCAAGGACTTCGCCGTACGGTCGCGGGCCAATCCCCTCTCCAGGAACGTCGCGCATGCAGGTCAACGCCCTCGTCAAGAACGCCATTCACGCCTGGCCCATGCAGAGCCACGTCGAGCTTCTCCCGGAGCGCGGCGAATCGATCCCCGTCCCCGGCTTCGACGAGGTCACCATCGATGGCCACGGGCACCTGACCCCCGTCGAAGCAGACCACGACCTGCGCGTCCTGGGCCTCGGGCAGATCGTGACAACGGTCGCTCCTGACGGCCGCCCCATCGGCATGGCCCGCGAGGGTGTTCGCGGGACGACCGCGATCGGGATCAACGCCGGCACGATGACCGTCTGCTTCACCGAACGCCGTTGCGTCGGCGCGTTCCTGTCGGGCCAGGTCGGCGGCATGGTCGCCCTGGACCGTCGGTCGGCCTGGGCCTTCGCGTTCGACTGGAAGGACGTCGGGGCGATCACGCTCATCGCGCGCCCCCCGAAGAGCGGCAGTGGCCAGGACGTCATCACGGGCATGGCGATCCAGGGCCCCATGGGCCGCCCCGGGCCGGGTGCCCTGGTGTTCGAGCCCGGCAACTGGATGGCGTTGGAGAGTCGCGGAACGGTCGCGATCGAGGATGTCTGGACGGTCGTCGACGACGCCACCCAGCGTGTCGCGATCGCTCGTGGCGTCGAGGTTCCGGAGTACGCGCTCGACGACGAGAACATGCCGAGCGTGATGTTCGACGGCCGCTGACTCGTCCGACACGCACGGCTCCTAGGGTGACCCTCTCCTGACACCGGAGTGGTTCGTGCCCGATGGCCTGCGATCGTCATTCCCCCGAACGGAGTTCCCCTCCGCCGGTTCCACGGAGCCCTACGCCGGGTTCGACGGCACCGTCGGTGACCGGGTTGCGGCCTCGGAGTCGTGGTGGCCGGAGCGCCCCGACGGGGAGGGCAAGCCGAACGTCGTCGTGGTGCTGGTCGACGACGTCGGCTTCGCGGACATCGGCTGCTTCGGGTCGGAGATCGACACGCCGAACCTCGACCGGCTCGCCGACGACGGGCTGCGCCTTGGCAACTTCAATGTCGCCCCGATGTGCTCGCCGACTCGTGCGGCGCTGCTGACCGGGCAGCACACCGGCCACCGGGCGGGCGTCGGCCACGTCTGCCACTCCGACCCGGGCTTCCCCGGGTACGCCGCGGAGTTGGCGGACGACCTGGCAACGCTGCCCGAGATCCTGCGTGACAACGGCTACGCGACGCTGATGTCCGGCAAATGGCACCTGTCCAAGGACAGCGACAACTCCGATGCCGGGCCGCGCCACT
>CBDTZE010000150.1:0-5735 GCA_965364815.1 uncultured Nitriliruptoria bacterium
GCACTACGTCGAGGGCATCCGGAACTGGGACCCGATCTGGCCGCACCACGCCATCCGCGTGCTGCCCGGGCCGTCGTCCATGTGGCTCTCGGCGGAGGGCAAGCGCCTTCCGGTCCCGGCGATCCCGGGCTCGGACTCGCTGGGCACCATGAAGGCGATCCTGGACACCGGGTACGACTACTCGTGGTTCATCCTCACGCAGAAGATCATCGAGAAGGAGTTCGCGCTCTCGGGCTCGGAACAGAACCCGGACCTGACATCCTCCTCGCCGTTGGGCCTGTTGAACCGGCTGAAGTCCGGGCCGACGGCGCCCGTGCAGGCCTTCATGGACAAGGGGCCGGACTTCGTCGTCCGCGACAACCTCGAAGCGCTGGTCAAGGGGATGAACGAGCTCACCGACGAGCCGCTGCTGGACTTCGACCAGGTGGCCTGGGAGGTCAAGTGCCGCGACATGCAGCTGCGCAACAAGGTGACCAAGGACCTGCAGGTCATGCAGATCCAGAACCACCGCCAGACCATCATCGAGAAGTTGGTCCGCACCGCTCCGCTGCATCGTCTGCTGGACCCCGAGGCCGGGCCGCTCATCGGCGTCAAGATGAACCTGATGACACGCAAGACCCTCGGTGGGTTGGAGTGCGACCTCGAGGGACGGGTCCAGAAGACCGACGGCAGCGGGCCGCTCCCGGGGCTCTATGCCGCCGGCGAGGTCGCGGGCTTCGGTGGCGGCGGCATGCACGGCTACCGGGCGCTGGAGGGCACGTTCCTGGGCGGCTGCATCTTCTCCGGCCGGGCGGCCGGCCGGGCGATCGGCAAGGCGCTGGCCTCCTGATCGCCGCGGCGCCCCGTCCGTCGGGGCGCCGGCACCGAACGTCCCGTGACCACGCCACTGCAGGGAACGACTGATGCACGTACTCGCCGCCAAGGCCCTGGGCCTGGCGATCATGCTCGCGCTCATGACCGTCGTGTGGGCCGATGCCAAGAAGCGCGAGGACGTCAGCACCGTCGACCGGTTCTGGGGCCTGCTCTTCGTCGTCCTGGCGTGGACGTACGCGATCGCTGGCGATGGACCGGACGGTCGCCGCTGGCTCCTGCCGGTGCTCACCACGATCTGGGGAGTGCGACTGGCGGGCTTCATCACGTGGCGCAACTGGGGGCACGGCGAGGACAAGCGCTACGCCGCCATGCGTGCCAAGGACCCGGAGGGCTTCCCCAACCGATCTCTCGTCACCGTCTTCTGGCTGCAGGGCCTGCTGGCCTGGACGATCTGCGCGCCGTTGTTCTACGTCCACTTCCTGGACGGCGCGCGTGATCTCTGGTGGCTTGACTTCGTCGGCGTTGCGGTCTGGGCGCTGGGCCTGTTCTACGAGGCCGTGGGTGACTGGCAGCTCCAACGATTCCTTGCCGACCCCGAGAACCGCGGCAAGGTCATGGACCGTGGGTTGTGGCGCAACACCCGCCACCCGAACTACTTCGGCGACGTGACCGTCTGGGTCGGCTACGCGCTCATCGCCACGGCAGGCGGCGCGTGGTGGTCCTGGTACGGCACGGCCCTCATGGCACTGTTCATCATCAAGGTGTCCGGCGTCGCACTGACCGACAAGGGCATGGCGAAGAGCGGCAGCAAGCGCGACGGCTACGACGAGTACGTCCGACGGACCAACGCCTTCATCCCCGGACCGCGCCGCAAGTAGCGTCCGTCGGACCCCTTCGACGCTGATGGAGCGACCATGGTCGATCGACTGCGACTGGACCGCAAGACCTGGGATGCCCTCGTTGAGCACTCCCGGTCCGACTTCCCGTTCGAGGTCTGTGGCCTCCTGGGCATCGCGGCCGACGGGACGATCACGCACTGGCCGATCGACAACGACGAACGGTCGATGACCTACTTCGTCATGAACCCCAAGCAGATGCTTCGCGCGATCCGAGAGATCGAGGACGAGGAGCAGCACCTGGTGATCTACCACTCGCACACCCACACACAGGCGTATCCCTCAGCCACGGACATCCGCCTCGCCCCGTACCCGGACGCGACGTACGCGATCGTCACGTTGCAGGATCGGGACACGCCGGACATCCGTGCCTTCGCCATCCTCGATGGTGAAGTGACGGAGAAACCGGTCGACGTCGTGGACATGCACCCCGCGTGATGCTCGGCTGACCGACAGACGCGATGCGGGGACGGGGACGAGCATGGGTGCAGGTGGTGGTTGGGGAGGCATCGTCGACCTCGCCGTGGAGCCTCGCCCGGCGCAGCGACGCCTGCTGGAGTTGGCCGCGATCCCCGAAGCGGCCGGAGACGACCGCCTGCACCTCGCGGCGCCTCCGGGGACGGGCAAGACACTGGTCGCGTTGGAGCTGGCTCGTCTCCGCGGCCGAGGCACCCTCGTGCTGGTGCCCAACACCCACCTCGTGGAGCAGTGGAAACGGGAGTTCTTGACCCGGTTCGCGTCGGGGAGTGAGGGCATGGACCTCGAGGAGGTCATCTCGACGGATCCGCGCCAGCCCTCGACGATCACCGTCACGACGTACCAGTCGCTCTCGGTCCCAGCCCGTGAGGGTGGGGCCCTCGATGCCTTGGCCCATGAGGCCTGGGTTCGCGAGTTGGGTGGGGTCGGGGACCTGGGCGTCGAAGACCTCGAGCGCATGATGGTCGAGGACCCGGTCGGGTATCGCCGCCTGCTCCGAGAACGCGTCCGCAACCTGCGTCGCTCGCTGACCCGCAAGGGCGCGATGCAGGTCACGCCGCTGCTGCACACCAACAGCCGGCTCGCCCTGGCGGCGTTGGAGGCGGCCAAGGTCCGCACGGTCATCCTCGACGAGTGCCACCACCTGCTGGACCACTGGGCCCTCGTGGTCATCGAGCTGGTCGAACGCCTCCGCGCTTCCGACCAACGACGCACGCAGGTCATCGGGGTGACGGCGACCCTGCCGGCTCCGTCCGCCCGCCACCAACGGGATCGCTACGACGACCTGCTCGGCCCGGTGGACGTCGAGATCCCCGTCCCGGCGGTGGTCGTGGAAGGTGGCCTGGCTCCGTTCCGCGAGACGACGGTCGAGGTGGGGCTCACGGAGCCCGAGCAACGCATCGTCGCCGATCTCGGTGGCGCGTTCCGGCTCGCGGCCACCGACGTCACCGCTTCCGAGGGCTTCCGGACGTGGTTGGTCGGGACGCTCGTGGACGCGACGGCAACTCCCGACGCCTACGCGAGTTGGCTCGTCGAGGAGCCCGAGTTCAGCGGCGCGGTCCTGCGTGCGCACCGACACTGGACGATCGCCCTGCCCGGCTCACTGCCGATCCCGGCCGACGCGTTCGAACCCTTCGAGGACGACGACCTCATCCGACTGCTCGGTCGCCATCACCGCGAGGTGCTGGCGTTGGCGACCGACCCGGAGGCCAAGGCGCTTCGGACGGAACTCTCCCGCGTCTGTGCGGCCTTCGGCCTGCAACTCACCGCCAAGGGGCCTCGCCAGGGACGATCGCCGATCGACCAGTTGCTGACGAGGTCGGACGCCAAGGGAACTGCCGCGGCAGCAATCCTCGAGGCCGAGCACGCGTCTCGCGGCGCTGATGTTCGGGCGTTGGTCGCCGTCGACTTCGACGTGGCGCCAAGCCCGCACGCGTTGCTGCGCGGGGTCCTTGATCGCGATGCCGGCTCGGCGCGACGACTCCATGGGCAACTCGTCCGCGATGCGCGAGCCGGGAAGCTCGACCCCGTCCTGGTGACCGGCCGCACCCTGCGCGCCGGCAACGTCATCGCCGACGAGTTGGCGACGGCCGTGAACATGCACCTGCACGCTGCCGGCATCGATGCGCGGTGCGAGGCCACGCCGGTCGACGATCGGGTGCAGGAGTTGGTCGGTCGCGGACCCGGGTGGTCCAGCCGGCACGTGCTGCCCGCCGTGACCGCCGCTTTGGAGGACGGGATCACGCGGTGCCTCGTCGCCACGCGCGGCCTCGTCGGCCAGGGCTGGGACTGCCCGTCGCTGAACGTGCTGATCGACCTGACCCAGTCCGCCGGGCCCGTGGCGGCGCCACAGTTGCACGGCCGCACCCTGCGTCTGGATCCTTCGGACCCGGACAAGGTGGCGCACAACTGGACCGTGGTCGCGGTGTCCGACGACCTGCCCGGTGGGCAGGTCGATCGCAAGCGGCATCGCCGTCGCAACGACCACCTGTGGTCGATCGCCCTGGACGATCCGCCCTCGGTCGGGCGTGGGGGAGCGGTGGAGGCGATCGCCGACGCGACCGCCATCACCGCCGTGGCCGGTGACCGTGGCGGTGTCCTCGCGGCCTGGTCCGCGGTCACGACGCCGGAGATCGGCGAAGTCGTCAGCGAGGTCGCCGTCGATCACCCTGCTGCGGAGCACGGCGATGGGCGGCCGTGGAACCTGCGGGGCCCGACCGGCTGGATCCCGCCCTTTGCCGGCGTCACGATCGGTGCGGCAGCCGCGGTGGGAACGGCTGGCCTGGGCGTTCCCGAGCTGGCCGTCGCCGGCGCGGGGATCGGCAGTGGTGGCCTGACCTGGCTTGGCGGAACCATGGCCCACCGGGAAGAACCGCGACGCCTGCTCAAGCGCGTCCCGCTTGCGGGCACGCACGAGATCGTCACGGACCGCCTGGACGTCAAGCGCTTCGGGCGCCTCGTCATCTTCCTCGCCCAGGCCACGCGCGACGGCCTCGTCGCAGCGGAGCTCGTTCCTGAACGTGCGCGGACCAGTGGCGTCCGCCTGCAGCGTCGTGACGGCCGCGTCGTGATCCGCTTCACCGATCCCCAGGGCCCGGCCCTCACGACGGCAGCGCATGACCTGCTGACGACCGCCGTCACCGAGGTGCTACGGGGCGGGGTTGGCCTGCGCGAGGCCCGGTACGCCCTCGTCGTCAGCCTGCGCCCCGGCCGTCGCTCGCTGCCCTGTCCCGCGGTCGCAGGGACGACCAACACGTTGGCCACGGCCTTTGCCGAGGCCTTCGGCGCGTCGCTGCACCTCGAGACCGAGCCGGCCTTCCTGCGTTCGCCGACGGGGCGGCAGGTCCTGCTGGACGCCATGGTCGACGCCCCGGTCCCGTTCGCCGCCGCGTCACGCCACGTCTGGGCCTGATCGGCGCAGCGGTGCGGCAAGGTCGCCGCGGTCACCCTCGACGACGACGTCGGGGACGTCCAACCACGTCGCCATCTCGGCCAACTCCGCTCGCAGGTGTCGGACGACGTCATCACGGCGGACCGGGTCGGCGGCGACCTCGGCTTCCGACCATGCGCCACGAACGAGCAGTCGCCCCGTGGCCCGGTCGGCCTTGAGATCCACGCGAGCGACCATCTCGTCGCCCAGCAGGAACGGCAGCACGTAGTAGCCGTACTGGCGCTTCGCGGCCGGCACGTAGATCTCGATGCGGTACTCGAAGTCCCACAGCCGCGACAGGCGAGGTCGGAACCAGACCAGCGGGTCGAAGGGCACCAGCAGTGCTCGCGACTGCGGGGCGCGGCGGGGGATGCGGAGGTCCGGCCGAGTGAGGCCGGGCCGGTCCCATCCCTCGACCTCGACCTCGACCAGTGCGCCGTCAGCGACCAACGACGCGCCGGCCGCCCGCGCTTCGCGGATCGGCAGGCGGGGATGGTCGGCAAGATCCTCGATCGTCCCCACGGCCTGGGACCGGGCCGCCCGCAGCAAGAGTCGCCGTGTCGCTTCCTCGCGTGGGATCGCCGGGGCGTCGAGCACCTCGGCCGGCAGGACGTCCTCGA
>CBDTZE010000151.1:0-5718 GCA_965364815.1 uncultured Nitriliruptoria bacterium
TCGGTCGGCTGGCGTCTCGACGGTGTCGACACCTACGTCCTCGAGGGCTCCATCTTCGTGACCGGAGCGGCGGTCCAGTGGCTGCGCGACGGGATCGGCGTCATCGACGACGCCGGGGAGACCGCAGGACTGGCCGCCGGGCTCCCCGACGGCAACGAAGGCGTCTACCTCGTCCCCGCGTTCGTGGGCCTCGGTGCCCCGCACTGGGATCCCTACGCACGTGCGTCGATCCAGGGCATGACCCGCGGCACGACCCGGGCCCACTTCGCCCGAGCGGCCGTTGAGGCCATGGCCTACCAGTCCGCCGACGTGGCGGACCTGATGTGCCGGGAGTCGCGCCAGCAGCTCAAGGAGTTGCGGGTCGACGGCGGGGCGTCGGCCAACGACCTGCTGTGCCAGTTCCAGGCCGACGTGCTGAACGTCGCCGTCGTGCGCCCCAAGATGCAGGAGACCACGGTGCTCGGCGCTGCCTATCTCGCTGGCCTCGGTGCAGGGATCTGGGCCTCGACCGACGAGTTGCGTGACGCCTGGGAGTTGGACCGGCGGTTCGACCCGGCGATGGCCGACGCCGATCGCAACCGCATCCGCGCCGGCTGGGACGAGGCCGTGACCCGCTCCAAGGGGTGGGCCCAGGTCGTCGACGGCGTCTGACGACGCAGCCGCCCTTTGCCGCTCGCCGCCGGACCCTGCGCGAAACCGTCGCATGCGACGGGAACGAGCATGGTCCGTGAGCGCGGTCGGGGCGATGACCTGACCAGGTGGGCGGGGCGGCACAACCGGGACCGGTTCGGCGACGAATACCCTGCACAGGTCCCCGGACGCAGGAGCAGCCATGGTCGAGAAGGTCGAACGCACCGACGCCGAATGGCGTGAGCAGCTCGATGACGAGCAGTACGCCGTGCTCCGCAAGGAGGCGACCGAACGCCCCTTCAGCGGGAAGCACTGGGACACCAAGGACGACGGCGTCTACCGCTGCGCCGGGTGTGGCACGGAGCTCTTCCTGAGCGACCACAAGTACGACGCTGGCTGCGGCTGGCCGTCGTTCCACACGCCGGCCGACGAGGACCACGTCGAGACCAAGTCGGACCGCACCCTGTTCATGAAGCGCACCGAGGTGCACTGCAAGGGATGCGGCGGCCACCTGGGCCACATCTTCGACGACGGGCCACAGCCGACCGGGCTGCGCTACTGCATCAACTCCGCGTCGCTGGACTTCGAACCCAGCTGACGAAGCGGGAGCCCAGGCTCAGCTGGCGCGGCGACCCTCGGTCGTCGTGTCGGCCAGGGGGTCGGCCGTCGGCTGCGCCGGGCCGGACGGCTTCGTCCCGGCGTCGCGCAGGTTGATCTCGCCCTTCTTGACCTTCGAGGCGTACTCGTCGACGTACTCCTGGCCCGAGAGCATCATGATCTCGAACATGAGCTCGTCGGTGGCCGAACGCAGGGCGACCGGGTCGTCCGCCCGCCCCGCGTAGCGAGACAGGTCGATCGGCTTGCCGTAGCGCACCATGACCGGGCGCTTGCGCGGGACGCGAGATCCCTCGGGCATCGCCTGGTCGGTGCCGATGACGGCACAGGGGATGATCGGCACACCCGCGGTGATGGCGATCCGGGCCGGGCCGGTCTTGCCTCGGTAGAGGCGACCGTCGGGCGAACGTGTGCCCTCCGGGTAGATCCCCAGGAGCTCGTTGGATTCGAGGATCCGGATGGCGGTGCGCAACGCGCCCTCCGCCTTGTCGCCGCCGGCGCGGTCCACGGGCACGACACCGGTGGACTGGAAGAACCAGCGGGTCCGCCACGAGTCCCAGTAGTCGGCCTTGCCCAGGTAGTACAGGGGCCGCGTGATGCTCACCGGCAGGACCAGCGAGTCGATGAACGACAGGTGGTTGGACGCCAGGATCGCGGGCGCGTCGGTCGGGACGTGGTGCGCTCCCTCGACCTGCAGGCTGAGCCACTTGTCGAAGATCGGCGGCAGCCCCTTGCGCAGGGCGCGATAGAGCCCCGGTGCTTCCTGCATCCCGCCTGTCATGCCTGCCCCTTCAACCCGGACGTGTCCCGATGGCGAGCCTAAGGAGGATGGGCCGCACCCGTGCACCTGCGAGCGGAGGCTGGCCCCCGTCTGTGCGGCAGGCGGCACCGATTGCACCGATCGGCCCGACTCCGGAACCCGAAGGGCGTCAGCGGGCCAAGGCGTCCTGCAGGAAGTCGAGCTCCAGGAGCAGGAGGTTCTGCGCAACGACGACCTGCGGGGTCATGTGCGTCACACCTGACAGCGGCAGGAACCGGTGCTGGCGACCATCGGCCAGCAGCGCCGCCGACAGCCGCAACGAGTGCGCCGCGACCACGTTGTCATCGGCCAACCCGTGGACGATCAGCAACTTGGGCGGGTTCCTCGGATCCCACGCGGCCGCGTCGACCAGGCCCTCGTCGTCGATCAGTGACGACGCCCGATAGGCGTCCGCGGTCTGGTCGGGATGGCCGAGGTACCGCTCGGTGTAGTGCGTGTCGTAGAGCCGCCAGTCGGTGACCGGCGCCCCGGCCACGCCCGCGTGGAACACGTCGGGGCGTCGGAGAACCGCCAGCGCCGACAGGTAGCCACCGAACGACCAGCCACGGATGGCCACACGAGAAAGGTCCAGGCGCGGTTCGAGCTCCGCGGCAGCGTGCAGGGCCTCGACCTGGTCGTCGAGAACCCCGGCCGCGAAGTCGAGGTGGATGCGGTGCTCCCAGCCGGGGCCGCGCGACGGCGTCCCTCGACCGTCGACGACCAGGACGGCGAAGCCCTGGTCGGCGAGCCATTGCGAGGTCGTGAAGGCGAGGTTGGCGGCGACGCACCGCTGCGCGTGAGGACCGCCGTACGGGTCGAGGATGACCGGCAACGGCGAGCTGCCCGTGTCCCCCGTCGGCAGCAACAGCGCGGCGCGCAGGCCGTCCTTGCCGAGTTCGAGGAACCGAGGCGCGGGTCGCACGACGGGCTGGTCGTGGAGGCTCGCGATCGTGGCGACCAGGTCCTCGCCCTTGGACACCGTCACCTCGAGGGTCGGGGCGTCGGGGCGCATCGTCGACACGACGTGGACGTCGCCACCCACGACGGCGCCATGGACGCCGGCCCCATCGGTCACGCGGGTGATGCGGGGCGAGACGTCGCCGAGTACCAACGTGTAGACATGCTGGGAGACCGCGTCATCGGTCCCCCCGAACCAGATCGCCCCGCCCTCGTCGACACCGATCACGTGGCTGACCTGGAGGTCGGCGGGTGTCTGCACGACCCCGTTGACCGCCAGGGAGCGTGTGCCCCACGTGCCGACGTCCGGACGGTCGACGATGGTGAGCAGCCGGCCCTCGGACAGCCAGCGCGGCGCGCCGACGGGCACCTCGAGCCACGGATCGCCGGTGACCTCCTCGACGAGTTCGGTCTGGCCAGTGACCGCGTCGAGGCTGCGGTACTGCATGGTGCGCTGGTCGCGGGACTGCACCACCAACAGGCAGGGTCCCTCGGGGCTCCAGCGGACGTCGGCGAGGTAGGGGAACGCCTGGCTGTCCCAGGTCACGTCGGTCGGTGCACCACCGGCCGGCGGGAAGAGCGCGAGCGACACCTCGGCGTTGGTCGTGCCGGCAGCCGGGTAGCGGTGGACGGACGGTTCACGCGACGGGTTGGCCGGGTCGGCGATGTGCCACGTCGGGACCGGGCGGTTGTCGACACGCGCCACGAGGACCTGCTCGCCATCGGGCGACCACCAGAAGCCACGCTGGCGGCCCATCTCCTCGGCGGCGACGAAGTCTGCGACGCCCCAGGTGACCTCGGCGTCCGGGTCGGCAGCCACCTCGACGGCGTCCTCGCCCGCCGCGACGGTCAGGAACCGGCCGCCCGCGACGAACCCGACGCGAGCACCTGTGGGGTCCAGGTGCGGGTCGTACGCACCAGCCGGCGCGTCCTGGGCTGCGGTCGTGCCCGATCCCACCTCGACGCGCCAGAGCTTGCCGTCCAGGACGAACGCGGCGTGTTCTCCATCGCGGTCCGTCGTGTAGCCGACGATGCCTCCGGCGGCCTCACGCGCCCGCTCGCGGCGGGCCTGCTCCTCGGGCGGCAGGTCGGTGCCGTCGCCGTCCCCCAGCCAGGCCGGGTCGACCAGCACGCGGTCCTCGCCGGTGGCGACGTCGACCATGCGCAGTCGCAGGACGGGGTCGAACGGCCCGTCGGAGCGCAGGTAGAGCACCCGCCCCGTGGCCGGCAGGACCTTGATCGTGCGCGGGCGTCCCAGCGTGAAGCGTCGAGTGCGGGCGATCTGCTCGGGATGCTGCATGCGGGACTCCTCGATGGCGTGGGACGCGCCAGTGAAGCGGGCTGGGCGCAGGTCATCGTCAGATCCCGCCCCGAACTTCGACGTCGAGGTGTCAGGCCAGGGCAAGCAGGGCCGCGCCCACGATCCCGGCGTCGTCACCGCAGGACGCAGCCACGACCGGGGGCGGCTCACGGTGGCCGTGTCCCTCGATCTGCGCAGCCAGCGCCGCGGCGAGCCGTGGCAGGACCCACTGGCCGACGGCTTCGGCGACGCCGCCACCGACGATCACGAGGGCGGGGTCGAGGAGGTTGACCAGCCCGGTCACGCCCTCCCCCAGCCAGTCGCCGGTCTGCTCCAGCACGGCGATCGCGAGGGCATCGCCCGAAGCGGCCGCCTCGCTGACCGCCCGGCCGTCGACCACACCCGTGGGCAGGGCCCGCAGCGAGGAGGGGGTGGCATCGAGTGCCAGTGCCTCGCGAGCGGTCACCGCGATCGCCCCACCCGAGGCATAGGCCTCGAGGCAGCCGGCACGCCCGCACGCGCACGGACGTCCGCCGCTGACCAGCGGCGTGTGGCCCGCCTCGCCCCCGAATCCGTTGGCGCCACGCAGGAGACGGCCATCGACGACGGCGCCGCCGCCGACGCCCGTGCCCATGGTGACCATGACGAGATCGTCGTGTCCCTGGCCCGCGCCGACCTTCCACTCCGCGTACATGGCGGCATTGGCGTCGTTCTCGACGACAACGTGGCGGTCGCCGCCACGCCCCAGTGCGTCCACGAGGTCGACGGTCCCCAGCGCGAGGTTGGGGCCGAAGACCGCGACACGGCGGTCTCGTACCAACGATGCGACGCCCATGCCGATCGGCAGGTCACCGCCACCGAGTTCATCGACCAGGCGGGCGAGGTCAGCCAGCACGTCACCGGTGGACGGGGCGCGGCGTCGGTCGACGACGTCGCCGGCGGCCGTCACCAGCGCCACGCGCAGGTTGGTCCCACCGACATCCACGCCAACGGCCGCTGGGGTCCCTGCTGCCGCGTCAGTCATCGACGGGGATGGACTGGAAGTCGTCACCGCCGTTGCCTCCCGCCCGGTCAGCCTGGGCGTCGACGACAGCCTTCGCCGCCATCGTCAGGTGGCGGGCGGCCTCGGTCAGGTGGACGATGACCTCGGGGCGCGTCTCGTCGAGGGCCCGAAGGAGCGAGCACACCGGACAGACGTGGCAGTAGGCGTCGATCGCCCCATGGCGGTGACCCTCGGCCGAGCCGCCAGAACCACCATCACCACCGGAGCCGCCGTCGCGGCCCTTGGGACCGGCCTCACCGTCACCGGCGGACTCGCCGGCGGCGTTGGAGACCGTGCGTTCCCGGGCACTGCGCGTGGCCGCACGCACGGCACCGTCGATCGCCTCGAAGGCGTCGAGCCATGCCGGACGGGCGT
>CBDTZE010000152.1:0-5715 GCA_965364815.1 uncultured Nitriliruptoria bacterium
AGCGCCACGGGGCCGGATCGTGTCCCTCTGGGGCTCACTCGACGGAGGCGGGCTCTGGCTCAGTGGTCGTGGTCGTGGTCGTGACCGGTGAGCACGCCGCCGTGCACGTGCGGGTCACCGATGACCAACGTGCCGTCGGCCGTGCGGAAGGCGGTGCCGCCGTAGGCGTGGCCGAGGTGCTCCTCGGTCAGGACCTCGGCCGGGGTGCCGACGGCGACCAGGTGGCTGGCCAGCAACAGCACGCTCCCGCACGCCGCCGCGCTGGCGACATCGTGCGTGGTCATGACGACGGTTCGCCCCGCGGCGGTCTCCTCGACCAGGACACGGTCGATGCGGTCCTGGCTGGTGACGTCGAGTCCGGTGATGGGCTCGTCCAGCAGGAGCAGTTCAGCCTCCTGGGCCAAGCCCTGGGCCACGAACACCCGTTGGGCCTGCCCGCCGGAGAGTTCACGGAGGTGACGGTTGGCGAGGTCAGAGACGTCCATGCGTTCCATGGCCGCCCCGACCGCGGCGTGGTCGGCGGCCCTGAAACGTCGCAGCGCCCCGAGCCGGGCGTACCGGCCCATCCGTACGACCTCGACGACGGTCAGCGGGACAGCGTCGTTGACCTTGTTGGACTGCATGACGTGCGCGACCTCGGCGTGACGGTCCTTCGCCGGCGCGCCCAGCACCTCCAGCACGCCGGAGTGCACCGGCTGGAGCCCGCTCATGGCGCGAAGCAGCGTGGTCTTGCCGGAGCCATTCGGCCCGATGATCGCCGTCGTCGTTCCGGTCGGCAGCGAGAACTCGACGCAGTGGACGGCGACGTGGTCGCCATAGGCCAGCACGAGGTCCTCGGCGTGGACGGCGACGGCCCCGCTCACTGGCAGTCCCCACAGGTGCCGACCAGTTCCAGTCGGTGGCCCTCCAGCGCGAAGCCGTGCCCGGCGCTGGCGTCGTCTGCCGCGGCGTGCAGGGCATCTTCCAGCGTGTCGGGGAGGGTCACGTCGTCGACGCGGCCACAGGCGGTGCAGACGAGGTGGTGATGGTGCTCGGTGAGGTCTTCGTCCAACTCGAACCGCGCGACGTCGTCCAGGGAGACGAGGCGGTGCACGACGCTGCACTGTTCCAGGATCGCGAGGTTGCGATAGATCGACGACTGCGACTGGTCGGCCCCGGCCACGATGAGCTCGGGGATCGTCACGGGGCGGCCCTGGACGGCAAGCAGTTCGACGATCTGGCGACGGCCACCGGTGTAGCGCTGGCGGGTACGGCGCAGGCGGTCGTTCGCCGTGGCGTGGATCTCAGAGTTCATGGTCGACAGCGTACGAGGCATTCCGAGAATGACTGAGAACGGGTCACCCGCTTTCAGCTCGCCGCATGGGCGGCAGCAAGCCGAGCGACCGGGATGCGGAAGGGGCTGCAGGACACGTAGTCGAGGCCGACGTCGTGGAAGAACGCGATGCTCCGGGGGTCCCCGCCGTGCTCGCCGCAGACCCCGAACTCCACCCCGGGCGCCGCGTCACGACCTTGGGTGAGGGCCATGCGCACCAGGTGGCCGACCCCGTCGACGTCGATCGTCGCGAAGGGGTCGTCGGGAAGGAGGCCCAGCGCCAGGTAGCGGGGCAGCAGTCGGGCCTCGACGTCATCGCGCGAGAACCCGAACGTCATCTGCGTGAGGTCGTTGGTGCCGAAGGAACAGAAGTCGATCAGCGGGGCGATGGCCTCCGCGAGGAGCGCGGCTCGTGGTGTCTCGATCATCGTCCCGACGCGAACGTCGAGGGGGGCGGCCCCGAGCGCGGCGAGCGTCGAACGGATCTCGTCGCGCACCTCAGCGATCGCGTAGGCGAGCTCCTCCGGCCCGATGACGAGCGGGATCATGACCTGGACATGGGGGTGGCCGCCCTTGCTCCGGACGGCGCAAGCGGCCGACACCAGCGCGCGCACCTGGACGCGGTAGAGCTCGGGCAGCAGGACGCCGAGGCGGACGCCCCGGATTCCCAGCATGGGATTGTGCTCACCCCAGTGCTCCGCCGCGGCCAGCAACGCCGTCCCCTGCTCGTCGAGCGCCCCGGTGGCGTCGGCGACACGCAGGTCGTGCAGGTCAGGCAGGAACTCGTGGAGGGGCGGGTCCAGGAGCCGGACCGTGACCGGCAGGCCATCCATTGCCTGGAGGAGTTCGGTGAAGTCCTTCAGTTGCGCCTCGTGCAGCGGCGCCAGGGCGGCCGCGCGCTCCTCGTCGTCTGTCGCGAGGATCACGCGCTGGAGCAGTGGGAGTCGGTCGCCGAGGAACTGATGCTCGGTCCGGCACAGCCCGATGCCCTCGGCTCCCAGGGAGCGGGCTCGTTGGGCGTCGGTGGCGGTGTCAGCGTTGGCGCGGATCCCGAGATCACGCATGTCGTCGGCCCAGCCCAGGAGCCGCTCGAGTTCGGCGGGCGGCTTCGGGGTCACGACGGCGACCTCGCCAAGGACGACCTCGCCCGTCGTCCCGTCGATCGAGAGCACGTCACCTTCAGCGATGATCACGTCGCCGATGACGATGCGTCGAGCTCGAACGTCGATCTCCAGCGCGTCCGCCCCGCAGACTGCGGGACGGCCGATGCTGCGGGCGACCACGGCCGCGTGGGAGACCAAGCCACCACGACTGGTCAACACACCCTTCGCCGCAAGCAGGCCGTGAAGATCCTCGGGGGAGGTCTCCGTGCGCACCAACAGGACGTCGTGACCCTCGGCGGCGCGGGCCTCGGCTTCGTCCGCGGTGAAGCAGACCTCGCCGGACGCAGCGCCCGGGGACGCCGCCAGGCCGACGGTCAGGACGTCCCGGTGGGCCTCGGGTGCGAAGGTGGGATGCAGGAGCCGCTCGAGCTGCGACGGGGAGACCCGCAGGACCGCCTCGGGCCGTGTCACCAGCCCTTGGTCAGCGATCTCGACGGCGATCCGGACGGCGGCTGCGGCACTGCGCTTGCCGACGCGCGTCTGCAGTACCCAGAGGCGGCCCGACTCGACCGTGAACTCCACGTCACACATGTCCTGGTAGCGGGCCTCGAGTTGGGCAAGCACCCCGACGAGGTCGAGGTGGGCTTCGGGAAAGTGGTCGGCGAGCGCCTCGAACGGCTCGGTCACGCGGACGCCGGAGACGACGTCCTCTCCCTGGGCGCCACGGAGGAAGTCGCCGTACGGCTGACGCTGACCGGTGGCCGGGTTCCGAGTGAAGACCACCCCACTGCCCGAGTCCGAGCCGAGGTTGCCGAACACCATGGCCTGCACGGTGACGGCCGTGCCGAGGTCGTCCGCGATGCCCTCGTGGCGGCGATAGTCGATGGCGCGACGTCCCATCCACGAGCCGAACACGGCCTCGACGCTCATCGCCAACTGCTCCCACGGATCGTCCGGGAAGGGCTGGTTTGTGTGGGCCTCGATGGCGGCTCGATACGCCAGGACCAACGATTCGGCGCCGGCCGCATCGAGCTCGGCCGGATCCGTGAGGCCGCGAAGCGGGGCGTTGTCGTGGCGGACCTGGCTGAAGACGTCGTCGGGCACGCCGAGCACGACGCGACCGAACATCTCGGTGAACCTGCGCCAACTGTCTGCGGCGAACCGGTCGTCACCGACTTCCTTCGCCAGCCCCTTCACCGTCGCGGGATTGAGTCCCAGGTCCAGGACGGTGTCCATCATCCCCGGCATGGAGAACTTCGCCCCGGATCGAACGGAGAGCAGCAGGGGGCTCGACGGGTCGCCCAGGAGCTTGCCCCGCTGTTCCTCGAGGATGTGCACGGCCGCAACGATCTGCTCACGCAGGCCGGACGCCCCGTGCAGGGGGTCGGCGAGGTGTGCTCGGCAGGCGTCCGTTCCCACGATGAAGCCGGGTGGGACCGGGAGCCCCATCCGCGTCATCTCGCAGAGATTCGCGCCCTTGCCGCCAAGCAGGTCGCGGTCGCCGGCCGATCCCTGGTCGAAGTGGGTGATCCATCGAGACACAGCTTCGCCTTCGACCGTCGGTGTCCTTCGCGGTGTGCGAGGACTGCCTCCATCGTGGGGCAGGAACCGCTTGACGGCGAGGGGAGGAGGTCCACGCTTGGGGGGCCACAGGTCCCGACCGGATCGGCGTCAGTCCTTGGTGAGGTACAGCTGGACCTCGACCGTCGCGACGTCCTCGATGGACAGCACGGCGTTGGACTGTGGCTTGTCGATGGCGTAGTCGTCCAGGGCGACGTCGAACGACGCCGTGACGACCAGCAGGCCGCTGGCGGAGAGGGACGCCTGGAGCGGAATGGTGACCGTCCGGGTCGTGCTGGCGACGGTGAGGTCACCGACCGCGTCGACCGTGATCTCCTGGCTGACGGCCGGGACCGACCCGAGGTCGATCGGCTCGGTCAGCGTGAAGGTCGTGAGCGGGAACTGCGAGGTGAGCAGAGCCTTGCGCGTCGGGTTGTCGCGCCGGCTCTCGTTCGTCGAGAGTTGGCTGAGGTCGCCGGAGAACGTCGCCTGCGTCAGGACGCTGCCCTCGAGCGTCAGGGAGCCGGTCACGACGGGGCTCCGGCCGACCGCGGTCGCGTTGCCGACATTGGCGAGTTCCTCGTCGATCCGGAACCCGAGGAAGGTCCCGGTCGAGTCGTCGAACGAGTACGGGACCGCGGCATCGTCGACGGTCCACGTCCCCTCGGGGTCGACCTCGGCGGCGTCCTGTTGGGCGTCGTCACCGGTGGCGGGCTGGGCCGCGTCGACCGCATCGGAGATGCTGACCTCCTCGGGCGCATCGCCGAGGAAGAAGAAGGCGACGAGTGCGACGAGGATCGCCGCGACCGCGGCAGCCCCGAGCAGGAGTGGGCGGGTCGAACGCTTGACGGTGGTGGACATGAGGGATTCCTGTACGGCGCTGGCGGGGATGAACGGAGCCGAAGGGCTCGGGGAGCCAGAGGCTGCCGCTCCAACCTGTGAAAAGCCTGAGAGGCGCCCAGATGTTCTCGGACGGCTCGAAGCGGGCGCTGCCTAGGATCGGACGCATGGACGACATCGACGATCTGCTCCGAGCCCGTGGCCACCGGGTGACCGATCAGCGCCGCGCCGTCTGGCAGGCCTTGGTCGAGGGCGGCCACGAGACCGCCGAGGCCCTGGCGGCTGCGGCCAACGAGGGCGACGCGGAGGTCAACCTCGCCTCGGTCTACCGGACGCTTGCGCTGTTCAGCGAGTTGGGCCTGGCACGGGAGTCGCGTCTTGGGGGAGAGGAGGCCGCCCACTGGGAGGTCGCCCACCCCGACGAGCACTTCCACGTGGTCTGCAGCCACTGCGGCAGCGTTGACCACCACGTCGGAACGCTTGTCGAGGAGGTGCGCCATCACCTGCTGGACGGGCACGGCTTCGAGGCCGACGACATCGAACTGAACGTGCGTGGCCGCTGTTCGGCTTGCCGGGCTGACGAGGCCAGCGTCTGACCGATCCGGTCGTCGTTGCTGCGAACAAGTCGCAACAGTGGTTGGCTGTGACTTGCGGATCATTCGCAACAAGAGGTCAGCCCGTGCATGCACCCGATGGGTTCCTGACGGCCGGCACGGCGCTCGCAACGGGCGCCGTGAGCGCCGGCGCTGTCGGCGTGGCCCTGCGCCAGTCGCGGGAGCAGTTGGCCGACAAGCAGGTGCCCCTGGCGGGCATGGCCGCCGCCTTCATCTTTGCGGCGCAGCTGGTGAACTTCCCGGTCATCGGGGGCACCAGCGGCCACCTGTTGGGTGGGGCGCTCGC
>CBDTZE010000153.1:0-5662 GCA_965364815.1 uncultured Nitriliruptoria bacterium
CCTGCTGATCGCCCTGGGTCAGTACGACGCGGCCGCCCTCTCCCTCGACGACTATCTCGAACACCACGAGGACGCGCCGGACTTCGAAGAGGTGCAGGTCCGCGCCCGTCGCGCCCGCGCCCGCCTCAACTGACGCACGCCCGCCTGACCTCAGGCCGTGGCGACGAGGGCCGTCATGGTCTGGGCCAGTTCGGTGGCGGCGTCGAGGTGGTGTGCCTCGACGTCACCCTCGATCTCGACCGGTGCGGCGGCCAGGCGCCAGCCGAGACCGGTCGCGATCGGCTCGACGGAACGACGCACTCCGGAGACGTCGGTCGTTCCCTTGGCGACCAACGACCAGGGCATCCCGCCCGTGTGACCCTCGAGGTCACGGAACGTCGTGTCGAAGAAGTGCTTGAGCGCCCCGCTCATGTACCCGAAGTTGCAGGTCGTCACGAGGACGACCCCCGCCGCGGTTCGCACGTCGAAGGGGTCCGGCTCGAGCGCCGACCGATGGACGAGGTCGATCGCAGGCTCGCCGTCCACCCCCAGCGCCAACGCCGCATGCCGCGCCCCGTCGAGCACGGCCTGGACCAAGGACCGGACCTGGTCGGTCGGGGCGTGGTGCACGACCAACAGCCGCGGACGCGGCGACGGTGAGGCAGGAGGCACAGTCACGGAGCCAGGCGCTCACGTCTCCACTGACCGTCGACCTCCCGGGTGAACCGCGTGCGGTCGTGGAGTCGGTTGCGGCGACCTGCCCAGAACTCGACGACGTCGGGGACCAGGACGTAGCCGCCCCAGTGGCCGGGCCGCGGCACGCTCTCGGGATGCTCTGCGGCGACCCGAGCCACCTCGGCGTCGAGCCAGGCACGGTCGGGCACGACCTGCGACTGCGGCGAGGCGGCAGCCGACACCTGCGAGCCCACCGGGCGCCCCGACCAGTAGTCGTCGGAAATCTGCTCGGGGGCGGGCTCGACACGGCCTTCGATCCGGACCTGGCGATGCAGCAGGTTCCAGACGCTGCACATCGCGGCGAACGGCTGGGACACCAGTTCCCGACCCTTGCGCGAGTCACGGTTCGTGTGGAAGACGAACCCGGCCGGACCGATGTCGCCGACGAGGACGGCGCGCGAGGACGGCCGACCGTCGCCACCGACCGTCGACAGCACCGTGGCCCGGGGCTGTCGCTCCCCGGCCGTCTCGGCCGCGGCGAACCACTGACTCACCAGCCCGATCGGTTCGACGACATCTTCGGGCACGTCCGACGTCGCGTCGGCGTCATAGGTGCGCCCGCGGTCGTCGTCGCCGTCAAGGGCGCAGGCCAGCAACAGGTCGTCGATCGGCGCCCCGCCGATGACGAACTCCTGGTGCAGGACACCCTCGACGTGGAAGCCCGCCTTGGCGTAGAGCAGCCGGGCCGTGTCGTTGTGCCCGAGGACATTGAGGCGCAACTTGGCGGCGCCGCGTGCACGGGCCTCGGCCTTCGCCCCGTCGAGCAGTCGACGGCCGACGCCCCGCCCCTGGATCTCCGGGTCGACGGCGAAGCCCAGGACCATGAGCACGTGGGCATTGCTCGGCACCGGGGTGGGTGGCCCCAGTCGCAGGTAACCGACGGGACGGTCGGCGAGGACGGCGACCAGGACGTCCTCGAGCGGCGTCGTGTCGGAGAAGAACGGCCGCGTCGCCACGTCGTCCGGGACCGGCGCCGGCGACACGCTGGGCGACCAGGTCGCCGCGTCGATCTGCGACAGGCGCGGGCCGTCGTCCGGGCGGGCTGGGCGTACGTCGAGAGCATCCATGGTGAGGACACTATGCGGGGCGGAAAACGATCGACGGCCCCGCGGGACGGGGCCGTCGATCAGCGTGCTTGGTGATCACCCGGAGGCGATCAGGTCAGGTCACTCACCAGCCGGGGCGTCGGCCGGGGCCGGCTCATCGGCGGCGGGTGCCTCCGGGGCGGGAGCCTGCTCGGCCGGCGCCTCGGCGCCACCGTTGTTGGAGTCGGTGATGTCGATGTTCAGCTCGTTGGGGATGATCTCGCCGTCCGAACCGGACAGCGCGTTGACCATGTAGATACCGAGGAACGCGACGACCAGGACGAGGAGGGCACCGACGATGAGGGTGCCAAGACCGCGGTCCCCGGACGTGTTGTCGACGATGACCTCACGGTCACGGACGGTGTTGTGCTCGACCGGCGTGGGTGCACCACTGGTCGTGTGGGTGGTGGTGGTGCGCTCGACTGCCATGATGTGGATCTCCTGTGTGGGGGTGGGCCCGGTGGGGTTGGTGATGGTGTCCGGCAGGTGGTGCCGGCTGGGGCCTGCAAGGAGCGATGCCCCGACCCCCGATCGCCAAACCTGCGGATCGTGGCGGAACGCGCGCGGATGTCTGGTTTGCTCGACATGAGGATTCGCATCGACGAGCCGGACGAAAATGTCCACCGCACCATCCGCCGGGCACCTCGGACAAAGCGCACCGCCCCGGCCGTGACGGCCGGGGCGGTGACGACACACCGTGGGGTTACAGGACCTGCGCGGCGAACTCGGCGAGTTCGGATCGGACGCCCTTCTGCAAGGTGACGTGGCCGAAGAGGCTGGTCCCCCGCAGCTTCTCGATCAGTGCCGCCATGCCGCCATGGGGCGAGATGTACGGGTTGTCGACCTGGCCCAGGTCGCCGCAGAACACGACCTTGGAGCCCGAGGCCATGCGCGTCAGCACGACCTTGAGCGCATTGAGTTCGATGTTCTGGGCCTCGTCGACGATGACGAACTCGTCGGTGATGGAACGGCCGCGCAGGTAGGTGATGGCGGCCATCTCCAACTGCCCGCGCTCCGTCATTGCGTCGATGGTCTGCTGGACCTGGCGGTGGTCACGAGAGCCGCCCCGGGTCCCGGTGTCGTCACGACGGAACAGCGAGTACAGGTTGTCGTGCACCGCAGCCATCCACGGTGCCAACTTGTCGTCGAGGTCGCCGGGCAGGAAGCCGACCTCCTGCTTGCCGACGGCCACCAGCGGTCGGTAGACGCTGACGCGGCGGTACCTCGGTGCGTGCAGCACCTGCTCCAGCCCGGAGGCCAGCGCCATGAAGGTCTTGCCGGTGCCGGCCATGCCCATCAGCGACACACGGGGCACCGACGGGTCCAGCAGCAGGTCGATCGCGAAGGTCTGGCGCACGTCCCGTGGAGCGACGTCGAAGGGGTGCCGGTGCCCGGCCACTCGATGCACCGTCACGGAGCCGTCGGGCGCAACCTCGACGACGCGGCCCAGGCCCGAGTGCGATGGCCCGTCGTGCAGGATCAGGCACTCGTTGAGCCCCAGCCCCGCACCCAGATCCGCAACCTCCGCACTCAGGACGACCTTGCCGTCCTCGTGGAGTCGGTCGATCACCTCCCGATCGACGTACAGCTCCGTGACCCCGTCGTACGGGGCGTGGACGGGCGCGGTGTCGGCCCGGTAGTCCTCGGTCGCGGCGCTGAGCTGGCTGGCCTTGATCCGCAGGGCCGCGTCCTTGGTGACCAGCGTCCCGCCGAGCCCCATCGCAACGGCGAGGATGCGGTTGTCGGCAGCCATCGGGTCGAGATAGTTCGGGAGCTCGGTCCCGATGTGGTTGTTCTCGATGCGGATCGTCCCGTGCTCCCCCAGCGGCACCGCGTCGCGCAGGCCGTTGGACGACGCCGCACGCAGGGCCTCGAGGTGGCGGATCACCTCGCGGGCGTTGCGACCCACCTCGTCCATGGCCGTCTTCTTCCGGTCGAGCTCCTCCACGACGGCGAGAGGGATCACCACGTCGTGTTCATCGAAGCGGAAGAGTGCGTCTGGGTCGGCAAGCAGCACGCACGTGTCCAGGACATAGGTCGTCACGTTGGAGTTCCCCTCTGTTGGTCGACCCGTCCACATCCCGTCGACTGCGGTCCCCAAAACGCGGAACGCCGCCCGATGTGGGCGGCGTGTGACGCGGTGCAGACGGCGAAGAGGAGGACGGTGGGCTCATCGTGGAGATGACGCTCGACCGCAGGTCCAACCACCCAGGACCGGGTGATTCCCCGGCGGGGGTTGGCGGTCACTGGGACCGCAGGAGAGGTCGTTGGTCGTTCCACGAAACCCAACGTAGGTGCCGTGTCCTGGCCGATTCCGCAACCCGTGTCGTTGGGGCACCGCCAGTGCGACCGCCGCCCCGGGTCGTGCGCGGGCGCCGCCACAGACGACCACAAGGCCGCATCCCAGCCCCACCAGCCACACCCGCAACGCGTTGTCAGCGGCCGAAGCGTCGCTGACGTCGCTGATAGTCGCGCAACGCCCGTAGGAAGTCCATGCGCCGGAAGTCCGGCCAGAACGGGTCGCAGAAGTAGTACTCACTGTGGGCCGACTGCCACAACAGGAAGCCCGACAGACGGACCTCGCCCGACGTCCGGATCACCAGGTCGGGATCGGGCATGCCGGTGGTGTAGAGGTGACGGCCGATGGCCTCGGCGTCGAGCTCCTCGGCGATGGTCTCCACGCTGTGACCACGCGCCGACTGTTCCTGGAGCAGCGAACGCATCGCGTCGACGATCTCCTGGCGTCCGCCATACCCGACGGCAACCTGCACGTGCAGGCCGTCGTTGTGGGCCGTGGCCTCGGCTGCCTCCTTGAGCGCCTCGCACATCGCCGGGGGCAGCAGGTCCAGCGCCCCGACCGGCTGGATCCGGATGTTGCGTTCGCGTTGGTTGCTGGATGCGGCCATGGAGACGACGGTCTCCCGAATGACGTCCAGGAGCGTGGCGACCTCGGCCTCGTCGCGGTCGAGGTTGTCGGTGGACAGCAGCCACAACGTCACGTACGGGATCTCGAGCTCGGTGCACCAGTGCAGGAACTCGTCGATCTTGGCCGCGCCGGCACGGTGGCCCTCGTGGGCGGCCTGGCCCCGCTCCTTGGCGAACCGGCGATTGCCGTCGAGGATGACCGCGACGTGTCGGGGCAGGTCAGCCCGTCCGAGCGACGCCTGCAGGCGTCGCTCGTAGGCGGGGTAGAGCAGGCGTTGAAGGTCCACGTGCTGCAGGCTACAGCCGCGACCTACGCCGATAGGCTGGGCCGCCGATTCGTTCCAACACCCCCTCCCCACCCCGAAGGACGTTCTCATGGCTGCAGAGACATGGCTGAGCCAGGAGGCCCACGACCGCCTCAAGGCCGAGCTCAACGAGCTCAAGGCCGTCGGTCGCAAGGAGGTCTCGGCGGAGATCGAGGAGGCGCGTGCCCACGGCGACCTCAAGGAGAACGCCGAGTATCACGCCGCCAAGGACAAGCAGGGCCACATGGAGGCGCGCATCCGTCAGCTCGAGGAGCTGATGCGGACCGCCAAGATCGGTGAGGCACCCAAGGGCGGCGACACCGTCCTGCCCGGCCTGGTCGTCGTGCTGGACATCGAGGGAGACGAGGAGGAGTACCTCGTCGGCTCGCGCGAGGACTCCCACCCCGACCACGACATCCTGTCCGCGGACTCCCCCATGGGGCGGGCGGTCGTCAACATGAAGGTCGGCAAGACCGTCCACGCCGAGACGCCGGGCGGCTCGATCAAGATCACGATCAAGTCCCTGCGAGGACTGTGACCGTCGGACCCCGGGCGTTCGCGCCCGGGGGTCCAACCCGTGTCACTCGTCGTTGGTGCTGGGGCGGCTGACCGCCCGGGCCTCACGCCCACGAC
>CBDTZE010000154.1:0-5625 GCA_965364815.1 uncultured Nitriliruptoria bacterium
ACCGCTCGTGAGCGATCGCGGCCCGGATCGCCCGACCAATCGGACCGGTGCGATCCACGATGGCGGCCCGGACGTCGTCGGTCAGCGGCAGTTGCTCGATCACGGCGGCCAGCGGCGAGTCGGTCATCGCCTCCAGGGACGAGAAGAGCCCGGCCGTGTAGTACGACGAGGGCGGCTCCTTGAGCGCCCGCGCCAGCCCCTCGCACAGCTTCGCCCGGATCAGTGCCGTGCGGACCAACTCGACCGGCTTGTCGTCGCTGGACAGCAGGGCCACGGCGGCGACCTGGCGGACGGTCGGGGGCCCCAGCAGCACCACGGCCTGGCGGATCGACGAGACCTGCGACCGAAGGCCGACGAAGGCCGAGTTCACGTACTTGAGGATCTGGAAGCTGAGGGCGACGTCCTGGGACACCAGCCGTTCGATCTCGTCGATCGCGATCTCGTCACGGTCCAACTCCGCGATCAGCCGCAACGTGGAGAGTCGGTTGCTGGGCAGCGTGGTCTCGGTGATGTCCGGCTCGGTGAGGAACACGCCCTCGAACAGGTCGACGCCTGCCTCGGCGAGCCACCGCTGCTTCGCGTGGCTGCGGACGCCGTCGGCCAGGATCCGCACGCCACCCTGGCGCACGGCCTGGAGGCGGCCGGCGAGGTCGACGGGGCGCAAGGTCTCGGCGTGGACGCGGACGAGGTCGACGATGGGCGGCATCGAGCCCGTGACGGGCGCGTCCGGGTGATCGGTGACCGCGACGCGAATCCCACGATTGCGGGCCGCGGCCAACTCCGTGCGAGCGACGGCATCATCGAGGGCACCGACGCGGACCTCGAGCACCAGGCGGTCGAGGTTGACCTCGCGGGCGAAGCCCGTCGCAAGGGTCGCCGGTGTGGTGTGCATCCAGACGGCCTGGCGGCTGGCCAATGCCTCGAGGTTGCCGTGCAGGGCGACGTGGGCCAGGGCGCGTGCGACATCGTCGGCGGTGGCCGAGGGGTCGTGCCGGTTCACCAACTCGTACGCGTGGACCTCGAGGTCACGGTCGAGGATGGCTCGGCGACCGACGTACAGGTCGTTCGCGCGGCTGGCATCGAGAAGATCGCTCACGCGACGGTCCTTGTCACCTGACGGGGCGGGCGCGGAGGATGCGCCCGATCCCCCCGTCGGCGGAGTCCGAACGGTCCAAAGCACGCGTGATGGTCGGCGCGCGTTCCCGTGCGAGCCGCGTCACGGGACCCCCTGGCGTCTCAGCCCCAGCGGGAGCCGCCGCCTGCACCGCCGCGGCCGCCCGGCTTGACGTCGTTGCCGCCCACGGTGATGCGGATCCGGTCCACCAGGTGGCGCCCTGCCGCGTTGTTGACCTTCGCGCGCAGCTCGGATTCCAGCCAGGTGAGCTGGGTGGCCCAGGCATGGGATTCGGCCTCGATGACCAGTTCGGCGTTCTGGATCCGGACGGGCTCGCAGTGGGCCGCGATGTCCGGGCCGACCAGGGCCGGCCAGTCCGACAACAGACGCGTGGCCTGGACACGTTCACGCCAGCCAGAGCCCTCGAGGAACTGGTCGAGCGCATCGCCAACGGGCTCGGGCCCCGCGATGCGCTTGAGGCCGGACCGGTCCCCGATGACGTAGTCGTCCTCAGCCGGCGGGCCCGGGTCGTAGGCGGCCCGGTCACGCAGGTGCCGTTCGCGCTTGCCGGCGCGGCGGCGCTGTTCCTCGCGGTCGGGGCGCCGACGCTGCCAGCGACCCTTGTCGTTCCCGCTCATGGCTGGTCCTCGAGCACATGGCTCTTGCCATCGGCAAGCCGGACCTGGATGCGCCGGCCCTCCAAGGGAACATCATTCTCGACCGCAGCGGTGACCAGCACCTGGTCCCACGTGGCACACGCCTTGGCCAACTGCACCCGACGCCGGTCGTCCAGCTCGGCGAAGACGTCGTCGAGCAGGACGATCGGCCGGTCACCCACCTCGCTGACGACGTCGTAGGTCGCCAGTTTCAAGGCCAACGCCAAGGACCACCCCTCCCCGTGACTGGCGTAGCCACGGGCGGGCAACTCACCCAGGATCAATCCAAGGTCGTCCCGGTGCGGACCGACCAGCGTCAGCCCCCGTTCCTGTTCGTCCCGCGCCGTACGTGCCAGGGCTTCCCGCAACTGCGCAGCGAGGGCGGCGGGATCGGGTGTGCCAAGGTCTGGGTCACCGGCGACGTCGAATCCCGCGGAGGTCTTGTAGGTCACGTGGACGGGATCGGGACGGTCGGCGATCTGGCGGTAGATCTCGTCCACGCGACCGGCCAGGGCGTGGGTCGCGGCGATGCGTGCCGCGGTCATCGTCGCGGCGTACGACACGAACTGTTCGGTCCAGGCTTCGAGTGTCGACAACGCGTTGGCGCGGGCCTCCCCGCGAAGCGGTCGCGCCGATTTGAGCAAGTTGTTGCGTTGCTTCAGGGCGCGCTCGAAGTCGGACTTCACCCCGCCGAAGGCGGGTCGCCGCAAAATCAGCAATTCGTCCAAGAACCGGCGGCGTTCCGAGGGGTCTCCTCGCACGATCGCGACGTCCTCGGGGGCGAACAACACACTTCGCAGCACCCCGACCGCGTCCTGGGACCGCCGGACGTCGTTGCCGTCGACGCGCGTGCGACGTCCCGCCCCGAGTTGCAATTCCACCGTCCGTTGACGGCCCTCGTCGGTCCGCAGTCGGGTCCGCACGACAGCCGATTCGGTCCCGGCCCGGATCAAGGGATGATCGGAACTGGCCCGGTGGCTGGATCCCGACGCGACCCGCTGGACCGCTTCGAGGATGTTGGTCTTGCCCTGCCCGTTGGGCCCGACCAGCACGGTGACGCCCGGGCCGAAGTCCAGTGAGACCTCCGGCCAGGAGCGCCAGTCGTGCAGATCGAGGTGTTCCAGCAGCACCCGGGTCAGTTGACCCGCATCGGCATGAGCAGGTACGTGAAGTCCTCGACCTTGGGAGCTTCGCCGTCCTCGCCGGCAGCAACCTGCGGGCGGAGCACGGCGGGCTTGAGGCCGTCACGCAACTCGACGCGGATCTGCTCGGTGCCCGTGGCCTCGAGGCCGGACAGCAGGTACGTCGGGTTGAACGCGATCTCGATCGTGCCACCGGTGATCTCGGCCGGCAGGGCCTCCTGCGCGGCGCCTTCCTGGCCACCCGCGCGAAGTTCCACCGATCCGTCGCCGAAGGTGACCGTGACGGGCGTGTTGACCTGGCCCTGGGTCACCACAGCAACACGCTGAACCGCTTCGGCCAGCGGGGCGCGGTCCACGACGACCACGGTCTCGAAGCCGTCGGGCAGCAGCCCACGGAAGTTCGGGAACGCGGCCTCGATGAGGCGCGTGGTGAGTCGGCGATCGCCCAGCAGGAAGCTGACCTGGCCGTCCTCGAACGCGATCTGGACCTCGCCGCCGGCTTCGTGGGCCGCCTTGGCGGCTTCCATCATCGCGCGGGCAGGCACCAGGGCCTCCGCGTCGACGGACCGCTCCCAGGGCAGGGACCGGACGGCCATCCGGTACGAGTCCGTGGCAGCAGCGGTCAGCTCACCGTCGCGGGCCTCGAGCTTGACACCGGTCAGCATCGGCCGGGTCTCCTCGGTGGCCGCCGCACGGGCGACCTGGGTCACGAGGCGAGTGAACGCATCGGCCTTGAGGATGCCGGTCGGGGCGTCGTCGATCGGGGCGAGTGCGCCGGGGTAGTCCTCGGTGCGCATGCCACGAAGCGAGAAGTGGGCACGACCGCAGTCGATCGTGACGTCGTCGCCTTCGACGGTCAGTTGGACCGGAGCATCCGGGAGCTTGGCAGCCATGCCGGCCAGCAGCTTGCCGGGCAGCAGGGCCTGGCCACTGCGCTCGACGTTCGCGGCGACGTGGACCTGCCCGGCGATCTCGAGGTCGTGAGCAGCGCAGGTCAGTCGACCGTCCTCAGCCGTGAGCAGCACGCCGCTCAGCACGGGCAGGTGGGGTCGCGGGCCGACCAGGCGTGTTGCCCAGCTGATGGCCTCGGCGAACTCGGCGCGTCCGAGTTGCAACTTCATGCGTGTTCCTGTCAGCCGTTGTTCTCCACACCCAAGCTACGAAGAAAGAGGTGTTGTAAGAGAATCTCGTCGTAGTAGTAGGTCCTGTGGACTTCGGGGATGAACGTGTGTTTCCGCTGGTCAGCGGAGGTTTCTGGCTTGGGACGACGTGTGGGTGAGTTGGGCGTTCATCCCCAACTGTCCCCACGACACGGTTGTCATTCGGTCGGCGTCCCCAGTTGTCCGCCCGATCTCCACCGACAATCCCAAGGATGTCCACGGGGTGGACTCCACAGCTCGACCGGACTCTTCCACGGCGAGGGGCATGATGTCCACGACCCTTCCACGTGTCGTCCACAGGGTGCTGGGGATTGTTGGCGTGTCGATCATGCGTGTCGTGCCCGCGTCTTGATGCGGTTGGTGAGTTCCATGACCTGCTCGTAGATCTGGCGGCGCTCGCCCATGAGGTCAGCGATCTTGTGGTTGGCGTGCAGCACCGTGGAGTGGTCCCGGCCACCGAAGGCGTCGCCGATCTTGGGCAACGACATGTCCGTCAGCTCACGCGTCAGGTACATCGCGATCTGCCTGGCGGTCGAGAGCTTGCGTGTGCGGGACTTGGAGCACAGTTCCTCGACGGTGAAGTCGAAGTACGGGGCGACCTCGTCCATGATGAGGTGCACGGTGACGGGCTGTTCGCCTTCTTCGGGGAACAGGTCCTTGAGGACACGCTCGGCCATCTCCACGTCTGGGAGCTTGCCCTGCAGGGACCCGAAGGCCGCCACACGGATGAGGGCGCCCTCGAGCTCACGGATGTTCGACTGGACACGTGAGGCGATGAACTCCAGGACGTCGTCGGAGATGTCGAGGCGCTCGGTCATCGACTTCTTGCGAAGGATGGCGATGCGGGTCTCGAGGTCCGGCGGCTGGACGTCCGTCATCAGCCCCCACTCGAACCGGCTGCGCAGACGGTCCTCGAGTGCGGCGATCTGCCGCGGAGGACGGTCGCTGGACAGCACGATCTGCTTCTCCGCGTTGTGCAACGCATTGAAGGTGTGGAAGAACTCTTCCTGGGTCCGCTCGGCCTTGCTGAGGAACTGGATGTCGTCGACCAGCAGGATGTCGATCTGGCGATACAGCCGCTGGAAGTCGGCCATCCTGGCGTCACGCACCGCCGTGATGAACTCGTTCGTGAACTGTTCGGTCGTGACGTACCGGACCCGCAGTCGCGGATAGAGGTGACGCACGTAGTGACCGACGGCATGCAGCAGGTGGGTCTTGCCCAGCCCGGACTCGCCATAGATGAACAGCGGGTTGTAGGCCTTGGCCGGGGTCTCCGCGACCGCGAAGGCAGCCGCATGGGCGAACCGGTTCGACGCCCCGATGACGAAGCTGTCGAAGACGTACTTGGGATTCAGCTGTGTGTCCGGCTCGATGTCCGGGTCGAGTTGACGCGTCGGCGGCAGCTGCACGGAGTCACCGGCCGGGCGACCCGGGGCGTCCAGCGGGCGGTGGCTGGTGGCCTCGAACGGCGTGTCGGAGGGGGCGTCGTCCTGGCGGGCTGGCGCCGTGGGTGCGGGCGGCGGTGAAGACGTCGAGGATCTGACGGTCGTTCA
>CBDTZE010000155.1:0-5573 GCA_965364815.1 uncultured Nitriliruptoria bacterium
CGGCGACCCATCACGTCGTGCCCTCTTCCACGGCTGGGGCGCCGCGTCGCAGGCGCAGTCGTTCCAGGGCCTCGCCGAACTGGCGCGAGGTGACCGTGGTCGTCTGGCCGTCGGCGAGATCCAGCAAGACGAGTGGGTGGGTCTGAAACGTCTGCAGCAGGTCCCAGACGCGGGTGTCGTGCGCGACACGAGGCAGGTCCGCGGCGGGGCGCATGACCTCCTCGGCAACGCGGAAGACGCGGTCCTGGGGGTGCATCGAGCGGATGTCGTCGGTGACCAGCGCCCCGACCACGGCGCCGTCGAGGGCGACCGGACGAGCATCGGGGACGAGGTCCGGGTCGAGGCCGTCCAGCAACATCGCGACGGATGCCTGGCCGTCGACGGATGGTCGGATCTCGACACCAAGGCTGGCCGCGGTCTCGCCGTCCAACATGCGGTCGAGGGCGACGTGCCGGCGTTCGGCACTGGCGGCCTGCCACAGGAAGAAGCCGACGAAGGCCAACCACAGCGCGTCGGAGATCCCGCCGGCGAGGCCGGTGCGGATCGCCAGCGCCCACAGCACGACGGCGAAGCCCTGGCCGGCGCGAGCACTCCAGGCGATGGCGCGGCGACGATCACCCAGCACGAACCAGAGCCCGGCGCGCAGCACCCGGCCACCGTCGAGCGGGGCGCCCGGGACGAGGTTGAAGATCGCCAGGCCGACGTTCATCCAGCCGAGCGTGCCGAACACCATCTCGACCGCGGGCCAGTCGACCCAGTAGTCGAGGGTCGCCGCGAGGATGCCGAACAGGGCACCAGCGACCAGCGACAGGAACGGTCCGACGGCCGCGATCGCGAACTCGTCGCGGGGGCGCTTGGCATCGCTGTGCATCTCCGTCACCCCGCCCAGGAGGAACAACGTGACGCCGCTCACCTCGACGTCGCGGTGTCGGGCCTCGACCGCATGGCCGAGTTCGTGAGCAAGCAACGAGACGAAGAACAGGACGGCGGCACCCACGGCCATGGCAGCCGCGGTGGAGGTCCCGAAGAGCCCGTTCCACCGATCGAAGAAGCTGTACAGCACCAGCACGGCGATCAGCAGCCACGACGGATCGGCCCGGACCGCGATGCCGCGGAGGGTGAAGATCGTCAGGGCCTTGGGGAACATGCGAGGTGTCGGATCGTGGTGGGTGGGACGTTCAGGGTGCCGCGTGCTGCACGACGGTGTGGTTCTGGGCAACACCGGCTGTGGTGGGCAGGTTCCCAAGGATGGCGTGCACGGCTCGTTTGGGCGCCTCGAGCATGGGAGCATGACCCACGGCGGGCAGGGTCCTGTGTGTCCAACGCGGGTGGCGACGAAGCGTGTCGGCGATCGAGGACGCGGGGATGATCGGGTCCGCGCCACCCTCGACGACATGCACGGGGCAGGTGACGCCGTCGGCCATCGTGTGGAAGCGACCGCGGGTCAGCAGCAGGCCGAACAGATTCTTCGCGGCGCGTGTCCATGCGGTGATGGCGTCCTGGTTGGACCGTTCGCGGGCGACGTCGATCATCTCCGCGAGTGCGGGCGAGGACGTTCTTGATCCGGGGGCGTAGCAGAGGGCCAGCAGGCCACGGACGCGCGCCTCGGGTTCCTGGGACATGCGACGGCGCGACTCGATGCTGCCGACGCCGGTCCAGAACGGCAGGAGGTACGCCAGGAACGACCAGGCGATCGGGCCGCGGCCCGCACGTGGCACGGCCGGCGCCAGCAGCGTTGCGCTGGCGACGTCCAGCGGGTGTCGCGACGCGGCCAGCAACACCACCGGTCCCCCCATCGAGTTGCCGACGAGGTGCAGCGGCGTGTCCGGATGTTCCGGGGCCAGGGCGGCACGTGCGGCTCGCACGACCAGGTCGGCGGACGCGGTCAGTTCGGGCGAGCGTCCGGCCAACGGTGACCGACCGAAGCCGGGGAGGTCGACCGCGATGACGCGGTGGGTGGCAGCCAGCAGCGGCCCGACGTCCCAGAAGTTCGCCGCCGAACCGTCGAGGCCGTGAACCAGCACCATCGGCTCACCCTCGCCGCCGAAGTCGACGACGTGCACGGGCCCTTCCACGTCAACCTCGACGTGGCGGACGGCAGACGGATCTCGATGCGAGGTGGCGGACACGACAGGACCTGTGGAGTGGGGTGCAAACCGTGGTTCGCGGCTGCACGGTGGCGCGGCTTGGCCGTGAGCGCCGTCGCACTCAGCGCACGTCGGGGGCAGGATCGCTCGGACGGAATGACGAACTTGTGAGGAGCACTGTTCCCTTGCTCCTTGTACGGGGCCGTTGGCAGTTCCTGCCGACGTGCGTGGCCCTCGTGGCCCTCCACTCCGCCCGTCCTTCTCGTCCAGCCTCGTGAGTTCACCATGACCCGAATCGCCTCCCTCTTCCTGCTGGGCGCCGTCGTGCTCTTCGTCGCTGGCATCGCCACGTCGTCGGTCGCCGTCGTGCTCATCGGCCTCGCCGCCGCGATCGTGATGGTCGTCGTCCTGGGCCTCGAGGACCGTCGGTCGCAGTCTCGTTCCGAGGACGGCGCTGCCCCGGTCACGTCCGGCGCCACGCCGACCGCCAAGGTCGACGCCGCAGCCGCCCCGGTTGCCGCGAAGGACACCTCGGGCCCCGTTGTCGTCGTGACCAAGCCGTCGGCCAAGAAGGCTGCCCCGGCTGCCAAGACCGCCGCCGCTGCCAAGCCGGCCCCTCGCAAGAAGGCCGTCAAGAAGGCAGCAGTGAAGAAGGCCGTCGCCAAGAAGGCCGCGGCGAAGACCACGGCGTCATCTGCCGGTGCCGCTGTTGCCGCCAAGAAGGCCGCGGCGAAGAAGCCGACCGCCACGAAGAAGGCCACGACCAAGGCTCCCGCCGCGAAGAAGGCCCCGACCAAGGCTCCGGCCGCGAAGAAGGCCCCGACCAAGGCTCCGGCCGCGAAGAAGGCTCCGGTCGCGAAGAAGGCTCCGGCCAAGGCTCCGGCCGCGAAGAAGGCTCCGGTCGCCACGAACGGCAAGGCCGCCACGAACGGCGCCGGGCGCAAGCAGGTCGCCGCCTTCCTCGCCACGATCGACGGTGTCGGTCCGGCCAAGGTCGAGAAGATCGTCACCGCGTTCCCGACGACGACCGCCCTCAAGAAGGCGTCGACCGACGAGCTGCTCAAGATCGACGGCGTCGGCCCGGCCCTCGCCAAGAAGATCACCGCCGGCGTCTCCTGACCCGTCGGCTGCTTGACCACTGACGCCCCGGCCCTGCCGGGGCGTCAGGTCGTTTCCGCCCCATGGCTGTCCGTTGTGGGTGGCCGCAGGGTGTCATCGCGCAGCCCGGCCACCCACAACTCCGGGGCCGTGCGCGCGCGTGGTCATGGGCGGCGTTGACCGGTCGCCGCGACGGCGCGGTTCCCTTCGTCCCGTGCACCACTGAGCCGTGACCCGACCACCGACCGGACCATGCTCCTGACTTCCGCAGCCTCCTGCCAGCGCTCCCGCCCGGCCGTTGCCCTCGTGGCCGCCGGTCTGCTTGCGCTGCTCGTCGCACTCCTGCTCCCGGCCGGGGCAGCGTTCGCCCATGCCCAGATTCGCGAGACGTTCCCGGTCGACGGTCAGCGCCTCGAGGAGGCGCCGACGGAGGCGTGGGTCCGATTCAACGAGGGTGTGCAGTTGCCGACGGCTGGGTTGCGGGTCTTCGACGCCACGGGTGAACGCGTCGACGCCGCGGACGCCGCCGTGGATGGCGAAGACCCGAGCCGCATCGTCGTCGGCCTGGACCCAGCCCTGGGCGAGGGGACGTACATCGTCACCTGGCGGGCCGTGTCCGCCGACGGGCACCCACTCAAGGGCGCCTGGCTCTACACGGTCGGTGAGGGCGGCGAGGTCGGTGACGACCTGCTGGCCCAGGTGTTCTCCGGCGGCGGTGACGGTCCGCTCGTCGTCGCGTCGGTGCTGAACCGGGGCGTCGGCCTGGCTGCACTGCTGCTGCTCGGCGGCACGGGTCTGTTCTGGCTCGTGGCGGCGCGACGTGACGCGAACGCGGAGGAGCACGAAGCCCTGGCTCGCCTGGGTCGCGGCGCGGCGATCGTCGTCGCCGTCACCGCCATCCTCGGCATCCCGCTGCAGGCGATGCTGGAGACCGGCCTCGGGCTCGGCGCCTTGGCACCCGCCCCGCTGTTGGACGTTGTGACCGCGCCGGTCGGCCTGAGCGCCCTGGTTCGTGCCGCCGCGGGCGTCGCCATCCTGGTGCGGCTGCGCCGGGTGACCCCGGCGGCCTGGGACATGCCCACGACGGCCTTGGGCCTCCTCGCCGTGCTGGCCCCGGCCGGTGAAGGCCACCAGGTCACCCAGGATCCGATCGCGCTGATCCTCCTGAGCGACGTCGTGCACCTGGTTGCGGCGGCGGCCTGGACCGGTGGACTTGCCTCGCTGTGGCTGACGCTGCGTTCCCGGCGTCGCGCCGACGACCCCGTCGGTGGGGCGCAGTTGGTTGCCGGGTTCTCTCGGTTGGCGACGTGGTCGCTGCTTGCGGTCGTCGTCGCGGGGTCGGCGATGTCGTGGGTCACCGTCCGCGCCCTGCGCGCCGTGACGACCACCGACTACGGCCGGACCCTGCTGGTCAAACTGGCCCTCGTCGGCCTGCTCATCCTTGTCGGCCTCTACAACAAGCGGCGCCTGGTCCCGGCGATCGTCGCCGGCGCTTCGCCTGCAGGTGGGTCGCCCGATGCGCCGCCCACCGCGGACGCAGCCGCCGATCTCCGTCGCCGCATCGCGGACGGGGCGTGGGTGCGCCTGCGCCAGACCCTGCGTGCCGAACTCGCCCTCATTGGTGTCGTCGCCCTCGTCACCGGCCTGCTGGTCGGGCTGCAGCCGGCCTCGCAGGAAGCCGGCGTGACGGGCGCGTTCTCGACCTACGCCGACCTGACCGAGGACTTCGAGGTCAACCTCGTCGTCGACCCCAACCGCGCCGGCCTCAACGAGGTCCACATCTACCTGCTGGACCGCACGGGGCGGACGGTCGACAGCGAGGACGTGCAGTTCCTCCTCGAGTTGCCGGCTCGCGACCTCGGACCGTTCGACCGCACGCCCCGCGATGCCGGCCCCGGCCACTGGTCCCTCACTGGCCGTGAACTGGCCGTCGCCGGCGAGTGGGAGATCACCGTCGTGATCCGACTGGACACGTTCAGCGAGGGCCGCGTCACGATCCCCTTCACGGTCAACCCCTGATCCTCGGGCACCCGCCCGTCAACCAACCACCCGCACGTCCGCCTGGAGTTCCCATGTCCCCGAAGTTCCGTCGCGTCACCACCGCTGCCGCTGCTGCCGCTGCCACCCTGCTGGTGGCCGCCCCCGCCCTTGCTCACCCGTCGTTCAACCCGAACACGATCACCGCGGGCGAGAAGCACACCCTCGACTTCGTGATCCCGCACGGCTGTGTCCCCGGTGGCGGCGCCCCGGCCGAGGGCCAGCAGGCCTCGCCGACGATCGCGCTGTCGGTCAAGATCCCGACCGACCAGGTCGCTTCGATCTCGCCGTTCGAGCTCGAGGGCTGGTCCACGACCCCCCAGGCGACCCAGTGGACGTGGTCCGAGCCCA
>CBDTZE010000156.1:0-5558 GCA_965364815.1 uncultured Nitriliruptoria bacterium
GTGGCGCGGCCCTGGATGAAGAGCTCACCGCCGCTGGAGGTGACGTGGCGGGGGCCCTTGACGATCGGGTCGGCCGAGTCGAGCGCGAAGGCGACGCCGGCCGCGATCGCGACCGCCGCGAGGGCCACGAGGAGCCCGACAAGCACCGATGGCGCGAGCACGCCGGGGGCGATGGCCGACAACAGCAGGCCGCCCAGGAGGATCCCGAGAGCGGTCCGCATGACCATGACGCGTCGCTCGTCAAGGATCGACAAGAGCTCGACGAGCCAGGTCGGGGTCGTCGCCGGGGCCAGGTGCCGAGCGGTACTGGGCTGTTCAGGCATCTGCGGGCCCCTTCTCGACGGACGGGCGGACTGCTGGATGACGGTCGTCGGACCCACCGCCGCACGACGCTGGTCGCCCCGCCGGCAGGCCGTCGCGGTGGGAATCACACGCGTGAGGTTATAGGGCGCCCGAACAAGAACCGGGCAGGCGTCTCAGCTCTCGGTGGGCGCGCCCGTGCCGGTGTTGAGTGCCTCCACGACCGCCTCCAGCGCGTCGTCCATGCGTCCGCCGGCCTGCACGACCTCGCTGCGGTCACGCCAACACGTCACGTCCTGCGCATCCCGCTGCGGAAACCCGTCATGCCAGGGCGTCGCGTGGAACTCCTCGCGCGCCTCGTCGAAGCTGCGGCCCTGGCCCCGATCGACGTAGCCCTTGAGCTCCGCGGTGCGCTCGGCCACCAGCACCGCAGCCGCAAGCCGTGCGGCCGCCGCGGTGGCGCAGGCGGGGAGCTCCGTGAGGGCCTGGGCATCGGCGAGGTGGATCTGCACCTCGTCGGCCAACTCCCGGAAGCGGTTGCGCTGCTGCGATCGCGACCCCGGTTCCTCCCAGCCCTTGGTGACGTCGGCGAGCCCGGACTCGATCGTGAGCATGGCCTCGGTGTGGTCGAGTTCGGCTCGTGCAGCGGCCACGGCATCCGCGGCGGCGACCAGGACGTCGTCCCAGGCACGGAACGCCGCAGCGACGGCGGGTTCTTCGAGGAAGGACGTGTCGTCGGGCGCAAGTGCCGACGGGGACCAGGTGACCAGCGACTCGTCGATGTCGTCCGCCACCGAGCGCGCCGTCGCGATCGCCGCGGTCCGGGCCGGCGCAGGCTCCCCGCCAGGTCCCGAGGCAGCCGGTTCGAGCCGCACGACCTCGACGACGGCCTCCAACTCACGCACCAGTGACCCGACCTCGCTGCCCGCCGGCCCGAAGGCCTCGCGCCCCCAGCGGATGGCGTCGAGGTCGACGCTGACGGCGTCGGGCACGGACGGACTGCCATCATCGGTGCTGCAGGCGGTCGCCAGCAGGGCGACGCCGAGCGCCACGGCCGCCAGCCTTCGCCACCTGCTGTTGTTGCTGAGCACCCGCACCGACTGTCCTCGCCACGTCCCTGACCGATCGGTTGACCGTAGGCTGCCGGCGATGCCGCATTCACCTCGGGCCGCGCGCCCCGCTCACCGCCACGTTCGCGCCCTGGTGGCGACGGTCGCGACCTTCGCGTTCCTGGCCGCACCCGCCACCGCCCAGGTACGCGACGTCGAGGTCCGCGACGTCGAGGTCCGGCACGTCGAGCCCGACGAGGGGCGGGTGGGCGACGGCACGCTGCAACTGCGGCCCGCGGTCTCCCTGGACCGGGACGTCGCAGGCACCGACACCTGGCCCGTCGAGATCGCGAACACCTCGGAGGCGACCGTGGAGTTGCTCCTCGAGGTCCGCCACCTGGCCGGTGGCGAACAGGCGCGCCCGAGCCTCGGTGCGGTGGTCGCGTGGGCGGACCTCCCTCGCCCCGCCCTTGTCCTGCGCCCCGGCGACGTGGCCTCGTTCACCATCGGGCTCTCCCCTGCCTCGACGGATCTGCCGGCCGCGATCGCCCTGGTGGCCCGAACGGTCGGCGAGGACGTCCGCGAAGCCCGCGCCAGCCGCGTCCTGTGGCCCCCCGGGCACACGCCCCTGGTGCGACTCCAGCAGTCGCAGGACCTCGACAGCGCCACGGCCCAGACCGGTGCAGCCGACGTCTTCGTCGCTGACGACGCGGGCCCGTCCGTCGTCGACGTCCGGGTCAGCCTGCGATCGTGGCCGCGACCTGCCTCCCTGACCGACCACGGCCCCCTGTTGCTGCTGGGCCCCCGCCTCGTCGAGGTCCGACCCGAGCCCACCGCCCTGGGTCACCAGGTCCAGGTCGTCGTCGCCATCGACGGCGCGGAGTCGGCGAGGCTCGACTACACCGTGGACCAGGAGCCCGGACCGATGACGGTCGCCGTGATCGCCTTGGTCGCCCTCGTGCTCACGACCCTCGCGCTGGCCGTCGCCTGGCGTCGCCGACGCCGCGCCTGACGGTCGAACTGGGGAGCGCCCCGTCACCGGGGTGACCCATCCCTCCCCGGGTGGAGGGTGGCCGACCCAAAACGCCAGATGGGGCGGCCCGGAGGCCGCCCCACCCAACGTGGTGTTGCGTCAGTTCTGGACGTTGCCGAAGGGGTTGCCCTCTTCGTAGCCCGCGCCCCAACCGGAGTCGAAGCTCCAGGAACCGTCGCCCTCGTAGCCCTCGGTGGAGGCGAGGAACTCGGCGATGTCGGCAGGCAGCGCCTGCTCGGGGAGCTCGGTGTGACCCACCTCGACCTTGCGGTACTCGGCGATGCCGGTACCAGCCGGGATGAGCTTGCCGATGATGACGTTCTCCTTGAGGCCGACCAGCGGGTCTTCCTTGCACTCGAGCGCCGCTTCGGTGAGCACGCGGGTCGTCTCCTGGAAGGAGGCGGCCGAGAGCCACGAGTCGGTGGCAAGGGAGGCCTTCGTGATGCCCATGAGCATCGGACGGCCGACCGGCGGGGTGCCACCCTCTTCGAGGATGCGTGCCCGCTCCTTGTCGAACTTCACACGGTCGATGGACTCGCCCGGGAGGAAGTCGGAGTCGCCGTTGTCCACGACGTGGACGCGACGGAACATCTGGCGGACGATGAGCTCCACGTGCTTGTCGTGGATCGGCACGCCCTGGCTGTCGTAGGTCGCCTGGACCTGGTCGACGAGGTAGCGCTGGGTCGTACGAACGCCGAGTGCCTCGAGCAGTTCGTGCGGGTCGGCAGCACCCATGGTGAGGGGCTGGCCTTCCTTGACCCAGGCGCCGTCCTGGATGACGGACTCGAGGCCCTCGGGACCTTCGAGCAGCCAGCCGGCTTCGATGCCTGCGGCGAGCTCGTCGTCCGAGTACTCGACGTAGAACGGCAGCGGGCCACGGAACATCCGAGCACCACGAGGAAGCTCGTAGCTGATCTCGTCGTCCTTGGCACCGCGGACCGTGATGATCTCGTGCTCGCCGTCCTCGGCCTTCTCGATCTGGACGCGACCCGAGAGCGTGGCGATCTCCGACTTGGCACGCGGGGAGCGGGCCTCGAAGAGCTCGATGACACGCGGCAGACCCTGCGTGATGTCGTCTGCGTGTGCCACACCACCGGTGTGGAACGTACGCATCGTCAGCTGGGTGCCGGGCTCACCGATGGACTGGGCGGCGATGATGCCGACAGCCTCGCCGAGCTCGACCATCTCCTTGTTCGCCAGCATCTGGCCGTAGCACATCATGCAGACACCGACCTCGGTGGCGCAGTTGAGCACGGACCGGATGGTGACCAGGCGCTGGGCGCGGGTCGCGGGCTCCTCGAGCGCCTCACCGGTCTTCGGGTCGATGCCCTTGACCAGCATGGAACGCAGGGCCCGGATCTCCTCGTCAGCGACGATGGTGCCGGCCTTCATGAAGACCTTGCGGCTGCCCGGGTAGTGGACGTCCTTGGCCAACGCACGGCCGTAGAGCGACTTGGAGTCGCGCTCGCCGACGTAGTGCGGCAGGCCGCGGCTGGTGCCACAGTCCTGGTCGCGGATGATCAGGTCCTGCGAGACGTCGACGAGTCGACGCGTCAGGTAACCGGAGTCAGCCGTCTTCAGGGCGGTGTCGGCCAGGCCCTTGCGAGCACCGTGGGTGGTGATGAAGTACTCGAGGACGGTGAGGCCCTCGCGGAAGTTCGACTTCACCGGACGCGGGATGATCTCACCACCGGGGTTGACCATGAGGCCACGCATACCGGCGATCTGACGAAGCTGCGTCTTGGTTCCACGAGCTCCGGACTGCGACATCATCCAGAACGGGTTCAGCGCGTCGAAGTTCTTGACCATGGCCTCCGTCACCTCATCGGTGACGGGGTTCCAGATGCCGGCAACCTCGGTGAGGTAGTCCTGCTTGGAGAGCTGGCCGCGCTGGTACTTCTTCTCCAGCTTGGCAGCTTCCTTGTCGGCCTTGGCCAGCAGGGCGGTCTTCTCCGTGGGGGTGACCACGTCGGACACGGCCACGGTCACACCTGCACGCGTTGCGTACTTGTAACCGAGGTCCTTCATCAGGTCGAGCGTGTCGGTGACCTCGTGACGCTTGAAGTCATCCGTCAACTCGTTGACGATGTCGCCCATGTCGCCCTTGGTGAGAATCTGGTTCACGAAGGGGAAGTCATTGGGGAGGATCTCGTTGAAGATCACGCGACCGGGGGTCGTGACGATCCGGACACCACGGTTCTCCGCGCGAGCGGCCTCCCAGACGTCCTTGGTCTCGCCCTCGGGGCGCAGGTACTCGGGCAGCTGCTTGCTGCGGGTGCGGAAGACGACCCAGTCCTGCAGACCGATGCGCTTGTTGTCCAGCGCCATCTCCAACTCACCGATGCTGGAGAAGAACCGCAGCGTCTTGGTGTCGACGGCCTCACCCGGAAGGGTGGCCTTCTCGTCCACGCCGCGTGCGAAGTTCAGGTAGTACAGGCCCAGGACCATGTCCTGGGTGGGCGTCGCGATCGGACGACCGGTGGCCGGCGACAGGATGTTGTTCGAGGACAGCATCAAGATGCGGGCCTCGGCCTGCGCCTCCGCGGAGAGCGGGACGTGGACAGCCATCTGGTCGCCGTCGAAGTCGGCGTTGAAGGCGGTGCAGACCAGCGGGTGCAGCTGGATGGCCTTGCCCTCGACCAGGATCGGCATGAACGCCTGGATGCCCAGACGGTGCAGCGTGGGAGCGCGGTTCAGCAGGACCGGGTGGTCCTCGATGACCTGCTCGAGCACGTCCCAGACCTGCGGACGGTGACGCTCGACCATGCGCTTCGCCGACTTGATGTTCTGGGCGTAGTTCTGGTCGACGAGCTGCTTCATGACGAACGGCTTGAAGAGCTCCAGGGCCATCTGCTTGGGCAGACCACACTGGTGCAGACGAAGCTGCGGACCGACCACGATGACCGAACGGCCCGAGTAGTCGACGCGCTTGCCGAGCAGGTTCTGGCGGAAGCGCCCCTGCTTGCCCTTGAGCATGTCGCTCAGGGACTTCAGCGGACGGTTGCCCGGTCCGGTGACCGGACGGCCACGACGACCGTTGTCGAACAGCGCGTCGCAGGCTTCCTGCAGCATCCGCTTTTCGTTGTTGACGATGATCTCGGGCGCGCCGAGGTCAAGCAGTCGCTTCAACCGGTTGTTGCGGTTGATCACGCGGCGGTAGAGGTCGTTGAGGTCGG
>CBDTZE010000157.1:0-5555 GCA_965364815.1 uncultured Nitriliruptoria bacterium
AGCGCTCGCCGTGCATCACGGTCTCGACGGAGTCGGCGATGACCTCGCGGCTCACCAGTGAGGCGCGCATGCCCTCGTGGCCCATGGCGATGCCGTCGGAGACCGCGATCGTCACGAACTCCAGCGGGAAGCCGCCGGCCTCGTGGACGCCCAACTTGGCCTGCTTCGCAAGACGGTCGAGTGGCATGTTGCAGGGCGTGACCTCGTTCCAGGACGAGGCGATGCCGACCTGGGGCTTGGACCAGTCGTCGTCGCCCATGCCGACCGCGCGGAGCATGGCACGGGCCGGGGCTCGCTCGAAGCCGTCGGTGACGTCACGACTGCGGGGCTTGGGGTCGGCCACGGCACTGCCTCACTGCTGGGGGTTCGGTCGTCGCGAGTCAACCCGGTTGCCCGGCGAATCACCGAACCGCCTACCGTCACGATCCCCTGAATGGCGAGGACGGGACATGGGCGAACCGATGGATCCGGCAGCACTGACCGCGATCATGAACCAGAACCTCGGGCCGTTCGACGAATGGCTCGGCACGGTCTTCGACGAAGTGAGCCCCGATCGGGTGACGGGTCACATCGTCGTCCGTCCCGACCTGCATCAGCCGTATGGGATCGTGCACGGGGGTGTCTACGCCTCGCTGGTCGAGACGTTCGGCTCCGTGGCCGCCACGGTCGCCGTCGGGGACCACGGCAAGCGGGTGGTCGGCGTCGCCAACCAGACCGACTTCCTGCGCCCCGTCCGTGAAGGCCGCGTGGACATCGTGTGCACGCCGCTGCACCGTGGGCGTCTGCAACACCTCTGGCAGGTGGAGTTGACACGCGAGGACGGCAAGCCGGCTGCGCGCGGGCAGCTCCGTTGCCAGGTCATCGACGCCGACCGCAAGCTGGCGGGCAGCTGACGTGGCGTGTCGCTGACCTAGCGTGGATCGCACACTGGACGTGGGAGCTGGCAATGCGTGTCGACGAAGCAATCCTCGGGGCGCCGCTGGCCGAGGTGGGCGCGATGGCCGCCGCCAGTGAGGCCCGGGGCGCCGACGGCTGGATGACCGGCGAGACCCAGCACGACCCGTTCCTGATCTCGGCGATGGCGATCGCGGCCACGGAACGGATCGAGGTCGGCACCTCGATCGCCGTGGCGTTCGCCCGTTCGCCCATGACCACGGCCCTGCAGGCACACGACCTGCAGTCCCTGTCGGGCGGTCGGTTCGTGCTGGGCCTGGGGTCGCAGATCCGACCGCACATCGAGAAGCGCTTCTCCATGCCCTGGTCCAAGCCTGCGGCCCGCATGCGCGAGTACGTCCTGGCCTGTCGGGCGATCTGGGACTGCTGGGAGACCGGGGAACGCCTCGCGTTCGAGGGCGAGTTCTACAAGCACACCCTGATGACGCCCTTCTTCACGCCCCCGGCCCACGGGCACGGCCATCCCAAGGTGTTCATCTCCGCCGTGGGGCCACTGATGACGGAGGTCACGGGCGAGGTCGCCGACGGCCTGTTCTGCCACGGCTTCACGACGTCGCGGTACCTCGCCGAGGTGACGCTCCCGGCCGTGACCCGAGGCGCGGAGAAGGCCGGCCGGTCACGCGCGGACATCCAAGTGGCCTTGCCCGCGTTCGTGATCTCCGGGTACGACGACGAGCAGCGTGCCGGGGCGGAGTGGCTGGTGCGCAGCCAGATCGGGTTCTACGGATCGACGCCGGCCTACGCCCCGGTGCTGGAGCTGCACGGCTGGGGTGCGCTGCACACGGAACTCAACGGCATGACCAAACGGGGGGAGTGGGACAAGATCCCGTCCGTCATCCCCGACGAGGTCGTCGACGCCTTCGCCGTCCGGGCCGACCCGGGCGAACTCGGTGAGGCACTCCTCGAGCGCTACGGCTCCACCGTCGACCGGCTCAGCCTCTACTCGACCTTCCAGTTCCGCGACGAGGACTTCACCCACTTCCGCGACGCGGTGGCCTGACCCGCCGGGACGATCAGCCCATGTGGGGGTAGCGGTGGTCGGTCGGGGCGTCGAACGTCTCCTTGATGGAGCGGGCAGACGTCCAGCGCAGAAGGTTGAGCTTCGACCCGGCCTTGTCGTTGGTGCCGGAGAGACGCGCGCCACCGAAGGGCTGCTGGCCCACGACGGATCCGGTCGGGCGGTCGTTGATGTAGAAGTTGCCGGCGGCGTTGCGCAGACGCTCCGTGGCGACCATCGCCGCGCCACGGTCGGCGGACATCACCGCACCCGTGAGGGCGTAGGGCGACGTCTGGTCGACCAGGGCGAGGACGTCCTCCCACTTCTCGCGGGAGAACGCGGTGTCGTCATAGACGTGGACGGTCAGCAGCGGACCGAACAGTTCGCGCTGCATCAGGTCGTCGCGAGGGTCGTCGGCCACGACGATCGTCGGCTGGACGAACCAGCCCATGCCCTCGGTGGCCCCGCCGCCAACGAGGACCTCCGTGCCCGTCCCCTTGGCGGCCTGCGTCTGCGCCTCGGTCAGCCGCAGGTAGGACCGGCGGTCGATCACCGCGCCCATGAAGTTGGAGAAGTCGGCGACGTCGCCCATCTTCAGGGAGTTGGTCTGGTCGGCGAGCAGGTCACGCAGGCCGTTTTCCCACAGCGACTTTGGCAGGTAGGTCCGCGACGCGGCGGAGCACTTCTGGCCCTGGTACTCGAAGGCCGCGCGGACCAGCGCGGTCGAGATCTTGGCCATGTCGGCGCTGGGGTGGGCGACCAGGAAGTCCTTGCCACCGGTCTCGCCGACGATTCGCGGGAAGGTCCGCATGCCGGAGACGCGTGACCCGATCGTGTTCCAGATGGAGTGGAAGACGTCGGCCGAACCGGTGAAGTGGATCCCGGCGAAGTCACGATGCTGCGTCGCGACGTCGACGGCCTGCGCCCCGTCGCCGTGGATCAGGTTGATCACGCCGTCGGGCAGGCCGGCCTCGCGGAAGATCTGCATGAGGATGTCGGCGGAGAACGCCTGCTTGTCCGAGGGCTTCCACACGACCACGTTGCCCATGATCGCCGGGGCCGTCGGCAGGTTGCCGGCGATCGCGGTGAAGTTGAACGGCGAGAGCGCGAGGACGAAACCCTCCAGCGGCCGCCAGTCGAGGCGGTTCCACTGACCGTTGGGGCTCACGGGCGGCTGCTCGGCGAAGATCTGGCTGGCGAAGGCGACGTTGAAGCGCAGGAAGTCCGCGAACTCGCAGGCGGCGTCGATCTCCGCCTGCTGGACGTTCTTGGACTGGTTCAGCATCGTCGAGGCGTTGATGCGGTCGCGCCATGGTCCCGAGACCAGGTCAGCCATCCGCAGAAAGATCCCGGCGCGCATCTCGAAGGGGAGGTCGGCCCAGTCCTGGGCCACGCTGAGGCAGGAGTCGATGGCGCTCGTGACTTCCTTGCGCCCCGCGGCGTGCACGGTTGCCAGTTTGAGCACGTGACGGTGGGGCGCGACCGCGTCGAAGGTCTTTCCCGTCCTGACCAGCTTCCCGCCGATCCAGTTGCCGACCTCGACCGGTGACGCGGCCGTCATGCGGGCCAGCTCGGCCTCCAGGGAGGCGCGTTCGGGGCTGCCCGGGGCGTAGGTCCTGACCGGCTCGTTGTACGCGGCTGGCGGGATGAACTGGCCTGTGGACACGGCGGGCTCCAAGCACGGGACCGGGGGGGCTCCGCACGATACGAGTCCGGGGTGTGACCTGCCGCCAGTGTTCTGCGCGCGTCCGATCAGCGCCCTGCGCCGCGTCCCGGCCCGCTGTCCGCAGCGGCCCTACGCTGCTTTGGGCACCGTCCAGGAGTCGCAGATGCAGACCGTTGGGGTTGACCTCGGGGGCACCAACATCCAGTTCGCCGTCGTCGACGGAGATGACCAGATCATCGGGCGGGCGAAGATGCGAACGCCCCGGGCCGGGCATCGGGCCGACGTGCTCGACGTGATGTACGCGGGGATCACCGCGGCCGTCGATGACGCGGGAAGCGCACTCGCCGACATCGACGCGATCGGCGTCGCAACGCCGGGGATCGTGGTCGACGGCACCGTGGGCGGCGCGACGAACGTGCCGGGCTGGAACGAGCGCTTCTCGCTGGTCGCGCAGCTCGGACGCCTCGTCGACCGCCCGATCCGCGTGGCCAACGACGTCAACGCCAGCGCGGCTGCCGAGCATCGCCTTGGTGCCGGTCAGGGGCACGATGACCTCCTGGTCGTGTTCGCCGGGACCGGGGTCGGCGCCGGGCTCATCCTCGACGGCAGGCTCTACGAAGGTGCACGGGGAGGTGCGGGCGAGTTCGGCCACACCGTGGTGGAGGTCGACGGAGCGGTCTGTCCGTGCGGCCGTCGAGGCTGCGTCGAGGCGTACTCCGGTCGGGGCGCGATGGAGGCCCAGGCCCGCCGGGCCGTGGCCGCCGGGCGTGCCACCATCCTGTTCGACGTCATGGAGGAGATGGGCCGCCAACGTGCGAGCTCCGGCGTCTTCCTCGAGGCGCTCGGTCGCGGCGACGAGTTGACGGCTGATCTGCTCGACGGTGCTGTCAGGGCGCTTGCTGCCGGGATCGCGTCATCGGCCAACCTCCTCGACGTCAGCCACGTCGTGATGGGTGGTGGTCTTGCTGACAAGTTGGGAAGCTGGCTGCTGCTGCGGGTCCAGTCGGCCATGACGCCGATGCTCTTCTTGCAGCCCTCGCACCTCGCGATCTCGCCGGCCGCGTTGGGCGACGATGCCGGCGTTCTGGGCGTGGCGTTCCTGGCTCGGAGCCTCGCCTGATTCGGCTCCGGCGACCGTGGCAGGAACACTTCCGGCCCCCGAACGCCGGACCCACCCGTGAGCACCCTCGACCAGGCCCGCACGATCACGACCGCGCTGCGAGGCGCGATCGATGCCGTCGCCTCCCACTTCGCCGAGGTGACGGAGAAGGACGGCCGCATCTCCGTGCCGGCGATGGACGAGCACCAGACCGCGCTCTACGACTTCGCCTCCATCGCCTCGTCGGTCCGTGCAGCTGAGTCGCTGGTCACCTACGGCGAGCACGGCGACCTCGAGGCCAAGTTGGCCCTGGCCTGGGCCGCGGACGTCCACGCAGACCTCACGGCACGCATCATCGGGCGCTGGGAGGAGTGGGGCCTGGACGACGACGGCAACGGCCTGTTCGGCGACGAGATCAACGACGCCGTCACGGCAGGGCGCGACACCGCCTTCCTCGCTGCGCTGGGCGACGATGTGATCGCCAACCCGTCCCTGCCGATGCACCTCGGTGAGGAATTGGAAATGGTGCGTGGCGCCTTCCGGCAGTTCGCCGAGGACAAGGTCATGCCTGTCGCGGAGCACGTGCACCGCAACGACGCCGACATCCCCGACGACATCATCACGGGTCTCGCGGAGATGGGCTGCTTCGCGCTCTCCATCTCCGAGGAGCACGGTGGCTATGCATCGGGCGGTCCTGACGACCTGTTGAACATGGTGCTGGTCACCGAGGAACTGTCGCGTGGCTCCCTCGGTGTTGCCGGCTCCTTGATCACGCGCCCCGAGATCATCGGGACCGCGATCGAGAAGGGCGGCACGGACGAGCAGAAGGGCCGCTGGCT
>CBDTZE010000158.1:0-5545 GCA_965364815.1 uncultured Nitriliruptoria bacterium
GCCTCGTTGGCCTCGAGCCACAGCCGGTAGAACTCGACGATGTCCGCCCGGATGCGCAGATCGTTGTGATAGACGCCCGGGTAGGCGACGTTCTCCGCGCCCTCCAGCATCGGACTGTCCGCGTAGGTCGGCCCGACGTAGGCCGGATCGGCCGCCCCCGTGCCGTCGTAGACCGTCAGCCACTTCGTGTCGCCGTAGGTCTCCAGCGATCCGTCCGGCCCGTTGAGTTCGTCGAGCCAGGCGGTGCCGGCGGCGATCTCGTCGCAGGAATGCACCTGCCCCTCCGAACCGGGCGGACAGAAGGTCGTGCCGTCGTTCGCGCCGGCGATGCCCACGAAGGACACCAGCGAGTCCGCGAGGTCGGGGCGCTCCAGCATCGCCTTGCGGGCCAGGGTCACACCCAGCGAGTGGCCGGCGAGGTGGTAGCCCTCGGCCCCGGTGTACGCCAGCACGGCGTCGATGAAGTCGACGAGGTCCGGGACGTTCACGTCATTCGCGGTGACGCGCGTGGTGCCGTCCCACCCCATGTCCCGGTGTTCCTGGTCTCGCTCCGGGTTGTCGCGCTGCAGCGCGGTGCCGTTGTTGCCGCCGAGCCCGTTGTAGGAGATGCCCCACAACTCCTGGTCGGTCCAACCTGCGGCGAGGAAGTCGTCGCGGACCGGGTACCAGTCCGCAGCGTCCACGTTGTTGCCGTGGACCATGATGAACGGCAGGTGGGTACGGGGCGCGTCCTTGGCGATGCCGCCGAAGCCGCCCAGTTGGAAGTCCCACTCGTGGTCCGTCAGCACCGGGAAGTCGGGGGCGAAGCGGATCGCCGCCGAGCCCTGCGGCACCCCATGTCCGCCTTGGTGATCGGCGGCCGCCGGGCAAGCGACACTCACCGTCAGCACGGCGGCGATCACCCCAGCCGCGGCGCTCGGGACGATGGCGGCGCGCCTCGTCATGACAGGCACCCGTACAGCGCGGTGTTCAAGAGCAGCCCCTCGATCTGGAAGTGGGTGTAGTGGTTTCGTGTGAAGGCGCCACCGACGCGCGCGACCGGGTCGGCGAAGGCGAGCTGGCCCCCCATCCCGGTGTGGAGCACGGTCTCGGCATTGGGGCCACAGGCCTGGGGGCGACCCGGCACCGGGATGTTGCGCCAGTACCCGAGCGCACGGTTGATCGGCAGATGCAGGACCAAATCCTGCTGATCCGTCGACACCTCGGAGAAGGTCTTCAAGGACGCGGACGAGGCAAGAGTCGCGCCGTCGATGCCGTCGGGCTCCACCAGCGCAGCCATGATCTTGGCAACGTCGCTGGCGGTGGCCGTCAGGTTGGAGCCACCGAGCTCGGGCTCGAGCCCCTCCGGTCGATTGAAGATCCTGGGCAGCACGTCCAAGGCGCTCCTGCCGTTCGATGCCGCGAACGCCATCCCGCCCGGCTGGGCCTCGTCGCGGCCCGTGGCGAGCAGCGTCTCGGTGTACTGCTCGACGATCTCGGGTGTGCCGGCGGGATACATCGGGTCCATGATCGTGGCGATGCCGTCGTGGTGCTCGGCGGGGGTGCCGATGCGCGCCCCCGGAACGCCCAACGGCTCGGCGACCTCTTCTCGGAAGAACGTCCCCAGGGATCGGCCCGTCACGCGACGAACGATCTCGCCCATGATCCAGCTGTACGTGAAGCAGTGATAGCCCGTCTGCGTGCCGGGCTCCCAGAGCGGCGTCGCCCGGGTCAGTGCATCGAGGATGTCGTCGACCAGGTGCAGCCCGATGCCCTCTTCGAGGTCGATGAGTGCGCTGATCTCGGCCGATCCGAGGACGCCTGACGTGTGCGACAGCACCTGCCGGACGGTCACCGCTTCCTTGCCTGCCTGCCCGAACTGGGGCCAGTACGTCGCGACGGGGACGTCGAGTTCGTAGAGACCGCGGTCGAAGGCCATCTGGCAGACAACGGCCGTCATCGCCTTGGACACCGACATCCAGGCGTTGCGCGTGCCGTGCTCCCACGGGCGGCCGGGCGCGGCCATCCCCGTCCAGAGGTCAACGACCCGGACGCCTTCGTGCCATACCGAGTACGCCGCCCCGCCCTCCCCGAGCTGGCCAGTCGCCGCGATCGACGCGAACTGGTCGGCCACCGGACCGAGCCCTTGCGACACCTGGCCGTTGACGTCCGTCATGTCCGGACTCCCCTCCGGTCGTGCTGGCCTCAGGCCAGCGTGACGGTGTCCGCGAGTTGTGTTCGCAGCACCTTCTTGTCCAACTTGCCCACGCTCGTCTTGGCGATCTCGTCGACGCAGACGACCGCGTCCGGGAACCACCACCGCGCCACGCGCCCCGCCAGGAACACGTGCAGTTCCTCGAGGCTGGGCGGGTCCGCCGGGTCCTGCGGCACGATGACCGCAACGGGGCGCTCGTCCCACTTGGGGTGCGGCATCCCGACGACCGCGGCATCCGCGACCTTCGGGTGGGCCAGCAGTTCGCCCTCGAGTTCGACGGAGCTGATCCACTCACCGCCGGACTTCACCAGGTCCTTGGCGCGGTCGACGATGCGGAAGTAGCCGTCCGCCTCCATCGTGGCCATGTCCCCGGTGCGCAGCCACCCGTCGTTGAACTTCTCCGGTGTGTCGACCTCGTAGTACGCACTGGCGATCCACGGTCCGCGGACCTCGAGTTCGCCGACGGACGTGCCGTCGTTGGCGAGGACGGCGCCGTCCTCGTCCGTGATGCGGGCCTCGAGACCGGGAGTGATGGTCCCGGTGCGTTCCTTGCAGTCGAGCACCGCCTCCATCGACGAGGTGTCGTGGTGGCGACGGGGCCGCGAGACGGTCGCGATCGGACCGGTCTCGGTCATGCCCCAGATCTGCAGGTACTCGACACCCCGTGCATCCCAGAACTCGATCAACGAGCGGGGGGAAGCGGAGCCGCCGACGCCGATCAGGCGCAGGCTCGACAGGTCGACGGTGCCCTGCTCGACCGCGGGGATGAGCGTCTTCCAGATCGTCGGCACGCCGGCCGTGACGGTCACCCCATGCGCCTCGATGAGCTCGGCAAGGCGGGCGGGCGACGAGTCGGACCCGTGCAGGACCAACTCCGCGCCGGCAAAGGGTGCGGCGTACGGCAGGCCCCAGGCGAACGCGTGGAACATCGGCACGACCGGCAGGACCGTGTCGTGCTCGGTCAGGCCCAGGACCTCGGCGAGGTTGACCTGCATCGCATGCAGCACCTGGGCCCGGTGGCTGTAGAGCACGCCCTTGGGCATGCCCGTGGTGCCGGAGGTGTAACAGAGCCCGGCAGCAGCGTTCTCGTCGAGGTCCGGCAGGTGACGCGGGTCCATCGGCTCCGCGGCGGCAAGCAGGGCGTCGTGGTGACGAAGCTCCGGCAGATTTCCGAGGTCGAGGTCCGTGGGCACACCGTCGAGGGCGATGACCTCACGCAACCCGGGAACGGCAGGGGCAGCGGTGGCCAACATGCCCAGCACCTCGGCGTCGGCGAAGACCACCTGGTCGTCGGCGTGGTCGAGGATGTACGAGATCTGGTCGTCGTGGAGGCGCACGTTCACGGTGTGCAGGACCGCGCCGACCAGCGGAACGGCGTAGTAGAGCTCGAGGTGTCGTAGCGAGTTGAAGCCGAAGCTGGCAACACGGTCGCCGGGCTTCACGCCCAAGTCGTCGGTCAGGACGGTGCACAGGCGCAGCACGCGGTCGGCGACCTCGGCGTACGTCCGGCTGCCCTCGGCGCCGTGCACGCGGTTGCCCGCGTGGACGGTCCGCATCCGGTCGAAGATCATCCGGATCGTCAACGGCGTGGTCTGCATCAGGCCGGGGATCGTCATGCCGATGCTCCTTCGATCTGCGGAGGGGTGGCGTCTGCGAGGGCGAGGGCGAGCACCAGTCGCGTCGCGTCGGTCGGCACCCTCGGGTCCAGCCCGGTGATGTCCTGGACGCGGCGGAGCCGGTAGGTGACCGTGTTGGTGTGCACGAACAGCTCGGCCGCGACCTGACGCACCGACCCGCAGGCATTCCAGGCCCGCAGCGCGTCGCGGAAGATCCCGTCGGGGTCGGCGGCGACCAGCGGACCGAGGACCTCGCGACGCAGGTGGGACTCGAGGTCGTGGTGTTCCAGCACGGCACGTTCCAGGACCAGATCGTCTGCGCTGCGGAGTCCGACGAGGCTCCCGGTCGCGAGGGCGGCGGCCAGCACCGACTCGGCAGATGCGACCGCCGACAGCAGGGCCGCGCCGGGTGCACGGGGCGGCACGACGACGACCAGCGATCCGCGGGCGATGTGCTCCAGGCCGCGACGGGTCTCCGCGTCCATCTCACCGGGCACCAAGGCGACGAAGTGGTCACCTCGATGGCCGACGAGCGACGCCGACGGCAGGATCGACTGCAGTCGACCCAGGAGGGTCACTCCATCGCCGCCGGCAACCAGGACCGGCGTCAGCAGATCAGGAAGGCGCAGCGCATGGCGGGCGGCGACGGCGCGGGCCTCGGCGGCGCTGTCAGCGGCCAGGAGGTCGGCCACCAGGGCCTCACGACGAGCGTCGACACGACGGACCTGCTCGGTCGAGGCCTGCGTGTGCCCTTCGGCGAAGGCCGTTGCCGCACGGTCCACGTACTCGATCCATCGCCCGGCGACGGCACCGACCTGCAGCGGGTCGACGGCGGTCGTGACGTCCGCGATCGACGTCCAGGCCACGCGGCTGGCGATCCGGAAGGCGTGCATGGCCGCGTCCAGGGAGATTGCGGCCTCCTGTCGGCGACGGCCGGCGGCGACCAGTTGGGTCCGGTTCGGAACCGGGTCCGCATCACCGGTGGCAAGCGCGTCCACGAAGCGTGCGACGAAGTCCCGCGAGGTCTCCAGCACGTGGGCGAAGTCCTCGGGATCCATCGCGGCGTACTCCGCGACCTCCCGTTGGTAGGCCGCGCCCATGGCCGGGAGCATCGCGTCCAGTTGCTCACCGACGCGCGAGGCGACGGCAGCAATGGTGGCGTCTGGCTCCGTGGCTGCGGGTCGCAGCGGGACGACGTGGGCGTGGTCGGCGACCATCAGCCGGCCCGCCCGACCGAGGCGGTCAGCAGTCTCCCGATGCCCAGCAACTGCGTGAGCTCGTCCCGGTCGAGGTCTTCCTTGGGGCCGCCGTAGACGATCCGACCGCGCTGCAGGACATGCACGTCCTCGACCACGTCCAGCGCGAAGGCGATGTTCTGCTCCACCAGCAGGATCGTGACGCCGTCGTCGTTGACCTGCCGCAGGAGTTCGAACAGGTCGCCGACGATCGCCGGGGCGAGGCCGGCGGAAGGCTCGTCGACCAGCAGCAGCGTGGGCTCGCTCATGAGCGCACGAGCGACGGCCAGCATCGCCTGCTCACCGCCGGACATGGTGCCGGCGGCCTGCTTGCGCCGTTCCGCCAACCGCGGGAAGCGGTCGTACATCGACTGCAGGACACCGTCGTAGCGCTCCGGGGAGCGCTGGCGCAAGGTGTAGGCACCGAGGCGCAGGTTCTGTTCGACGGTCAGTTCGCCGAAGACCTGGCGGCCCTGGGTGATGTGGCCCAGGCCCGCCTC
>CBDTZE010000159.1:0-5530 GCA_965364815.1 uncultured Nitriliruptoria bacterium
GACGACGGCGACCTTGGCTGGGTCGAGTCCGGGGGCATCCGCCAGCGCGTCCAGCGCGGCCGCGACATCGTCGAACGTCGCGGGGAAGCCACCGCCGCCGTTGATTCGGCGGTACTCGACGTTGGCGACCGCGAAGCCGCGGGCGACGACGTCCGCCGCCAGGTCGTCCATGAGGTCTGCGCCGTAGCCGTCGTACCAGAAGCCGCCGTGGAGCAGGGCCACGGTCGGGTACGGGCCGTCGTCGACAGGTCCGGGCAGGGTCACGTCGACCCACTGCGAGCGGTCACTGCCGTAGGAGATCCTGGTCACGACCGAACCGACCTGCGACGCACGAGGCGGGGCGTCGCCACGCGAGGCGACGCCGCAGGCTGTCGCGAACACGGCGACGAGCGTGAGCAGGACGAGCAGGCGCAGGAGACGACCAGTGGGAGGCGACACACATCGTTCGTGACGACGCCCCCGCCGGCTTGCGTCGACTCAGAGTGTTGCCGCGGCCCTTGCCATGCGACCCAGCAGCACGTCCACGTCCCCGCGATCGTGATAACAGCCCAGGCCGAAACGGATGCGGTTGCCCCGGTGGTCGACCAGCACCCCGGCCTCGCGCAGCGCCTCGTCAAAGGACGCCGCTCGGCCGGTCGTGAAGGTCAGGAAGTTGCCCCGGTCGGGCGCTTCGACGCCGGGCACCAGGTCGTCCAGGCCGAAGGGCAGGCCGGGGACGGAACCAAGTCGCTCCAGCACCAGGTCCTGCAGGGCCCGAACGTGATCGTGGATCGCGGCTTCGTCGACGTCGATCTCGTCGAGCCACTCCTGGACCGCCACGAACCGCCAGAGGCCGCTGGGGTCGAAGGTCGAGCCCATGAAGCGCATGCCGTTGGTCGGGTAGCCGACCCCTCCGCCGTCCGGCGCCTCGAGGTCACCGAAGCCCGCGTACCAGCCGGTGTGGCGTGGCCGGCGGCCGTAGCCGGGTGGGCAGTGCAGGAAGCACGCGCCCTCCCCTGCCATGGCGTACTTGTAACCGCCGCCCACGTAGAAGATGCGATCGGCCACGGCCGACAGGTCCACCGGGAGCGCCATGAAAGCGTGGTAGCCGTCGACGACGATCCACGTGTCGTCGTTGGGAACGGAGGCCACGATCCGGTCGAGGTCGGCGACGACATGTCCGGAGTCGAACTGCACCTGGCTGAAGAACACCAGGTCATGGCCACCGCGAGCGGCGGCCTCTGCGAAGCGGTCGGAGAAGGTGGCGAACGGCTGCGCCGGGATGCGTTCCAGCTCGACCAGCCCGTCTTCGGCCAACCGATCGACCTGGCGACGGAACGAGTGGAACTCGGCATCGGTCGTCAGGATCCGGACCGGGGCGTCGAAGCACGACAGAATCCGCCCGATGAACTCGTGCGTGTTCGGGGCGAAGGCGATCGTCTCGGGATCCGGCAGGCCGAGCCGGGCGGCGATGTGGAGCTGGGCGGCTGGCAGGACCTCGCCGAACACCGCGTCCCACTTCGTGTCGTGCCGCTTGGCCGCCTCTTTCCAGGCGCGACGCTGGGCCGAGTACGTGATGTCCGGCCACGGGTGGTGGCTGTGGGCCGACACGTGCAGGCGACGGTCACTGCCCGCGAGGAAGCGCGAGAAGTGCGGCTTGAGGTCGATGTCCAGCAGGCCGGTCATCGTGCACTCCACCGGAACTGCATCTGCTGGCGGACCTCGTCAGGCAGTGGCGGCAACGTCGACCTCGGGATCTGGAAGGTGGAGAGTTCGAACAGGTCGGTGAAGACCGCGTGCTTCTGCGCTGCCGCCGACAGGTAACGGTGGCCGGCGGTTCCGCCGGTGCCCATCTTGGTGCCGAGCATGCGATGGGCAAGGATCGCGTGGCGTTGCCGGAACGAGGTGAAGCCCATGTCGATGTCGATGAGGAGGTCCAGCATCCTCCACGGCGCGTTCAGGATGGGCTCGTCGCGGTAGAGCGAGATCAGCAGGGCCGCGAGAAACGACCGGTGTGACAGTCGCCGGCGACCGCTCCGCTGCAACTGGGCGTACTTCTCCGCGTCGAAGAGGGTGTCGAAGGTCTCCGAGGTCGAGGCGGCGGACGCCACCTGCTCACGCATCGCCTCCTCGTCGAGGTGCGGGTTGGCGCGAACCGTCTCGAGGTCGCTCGCGAGCAACGCGTCGACCGCCTCGCGGTAGGCAGCCCAGAAGTCGAACGCACCGAACTCGAGGAAGGGATTGCGCTCGAGCCACGCCTCCAGCAGGTCGAAGAAGGTCGTCGCTTCCTCGGAGGCGTCGACGGCCTCGCGATCCTCCCCCTGGAGGACCTCGCTGTAACGGGCATTGTTGATCAGCAGGCGCTTGCCAGCGTCGAGGCCCAGCTGGTTCTCGATCAGACGGAACTGCTTGGACTGGCCACCCGAGGCCGGGACCAACAGGTCGCGGAAGTCCAGGAAGTCCAGCGGTGTCATCGTCTCGAGGATGTCGATCTGCGTCAGGAGCAGCGGCTGGATGGCCCGGATCCGTTCGAGGTGAGCCACGACGCGCTGGACGTCGCGCTCTGCCATCGGGTCCTTCGACATGAGCAGCATGGCCGCGTCGAGTTCGTGCAGGATCTGCTTGAACCAGAGCTCGAAGGCCTGGTGGACGATGATGAACAGCATCTCGTCGTGAGCCGGACGTCCGGCGGCATCGGACGCCGGGTGCTGCGCGTCCAGCAGCTTTCCCAGTTGCAGGTAGTCGCCGTAGTAGACGCCCTGGTCGGGTACGACGGACATGCGCTGGCTCCGTGGGAGGGAGCCCGTGACACTACGACGGGGCGTCAGGGAAAGCGGACGCCGGAGAACTCCGCGAGCGGCATGCCGACCTCCGGGAACACGTCACCCGAGAAGTCGTTCGGCGGCTGCATCCCGAAGTCACCCGTGTGGCGGAAGCTGGTCACGCGGAACGTTGCCGTCGGCGGCACCTCCGACTCCTGCGCGACCAGGACGAACGCATTGCCATCTTGGATCAGGATGGCGTTCGATTCAGCCGGGGTCGGCGAACCGCCCTGCATCTGGTCGACGCGCAGATTCCACTTCGGGGCGCCGTACGCCTCGCCGGCGACGACCTGGTACCAACGATCCGTCCCGTCGAAGGTGTCCTTCGGGAACGACGAGGAAGCCGCGTAGTTGTTGCCGCTCTCCCCGTCGATGTCCAGGACGATCCCGTACTGGTACTGCCAGTCCCCCAGGTCGGCGGGGGGCTCGGCGGCGACCTGAAATCCGATCACCTGGACGTTGCCAGATGGGAGGGACGACGGATCCATGCAGAGGTTCCACGCGCCGCACTCGTACGGGCCGCCCGGCCCGAACAGCTCGGCGGACCGGTCGGCGGGAAGGTCGAAACCGAACGACACCGCACCAACGAGGTCGACGTCCCCTGTCGCCGTCGCCTTCAGTTCCCCATCGGAGTGCGTGAACGCGTTGGCGGCGATGAGTGGCTGTGCAGCAGCCAAGAACTCGTCCCGCGGCCCGGCCGTCATGGTGATCGCGAAATCGGCCATGTCGATCATCTCGGACGGGATGATGACCGCAGGCTGGAACCCATCACTGAGCACGGGTGCCGGCGCAACGGCGTCCGACGGCGCCGGGTCCACGAAACGCTGCGAGGCAACGGGAGAAGGGGAGAACCCGTCCGGCGAGCTTCCGCCCCCGGACAGGAGCAGTGCCGTGCCGGCTCCCACCGCCAGGACCGACGGCACGATCACGGCCGGGCGACGCCACACCGGTGACCCACTCGAGACGCGCGCCACCCCGGCCACCGGCGTGGGGGCAACGGGAGCGGTCGCGACCCCGGGGAGCGGCACCGTGGCGCCCGTGACGGGGGCGATCCCATCGGGCCGGACGGCTGGCCGACCACCCTCACCGCGCAAGAAGGTCGTCTGAGGTGCTGTCCCGACCTCGCTCGGCTGCGCGGTCTTCCAGTTGGTCGTCAACCCGCCGACGGCTGCAAGCGCCTTGATGGTGTCCGTGGGAGCCGTGACCGGGACGCCGACGATGTCGGCGATGCGCTGGACGAAGATGTCGCCTTTGCCACCCGTGCCGGCCTCACAGACGCGGAACTCGACAACACCGTCATTGCGGTCAAAGTAGGGACGCAGCCGAGCGAGCTGTTCCTCGACACGCACGCCGAACACCCGCTCGGGGAAGCGACCGCGAGGACCGGCGGAGCCTCCATCCACCGTCTCGGCGCCGGTCGTGTCCGGGTCGAACACGAAGAAGCCCTCCGTTCCCTCCGCACCGTGACCCGCAATGGCCAACCGCCCGATGGTCTGCCCGGGCCCGAGCTTGGCGATGATCTGGTCGACCAGGTCCTTCACGTCCGTGAAGGAGTCAGCCCATTGGAGCCACGTCCCACCCAGGACGTCAGTGGTCACGAAGTTCATGTCCACGGGATCGGCCATGGGATTTCCCTGCGGTTTCGGGTCACCAGCATGCCCGATGCGTGGCAATCACGCAGAGGCTCGCGGCAACGAGCCCGAGTGGCGAACGGCAGACAGGTCCGTTCTGCCCCTGAATCGGGGTCAGCCCTGCCCGGGCAACGGGGTGCACTCGCCGTACAGCGACGAGCGGATCGGCCAGGCCGGGTTGGCACCGGGCACGTCGTCCCCGGAGACCCAGTAGCCGTGGTTCCACTCACCCCAGAGCTGCTGGCGGCAGTGGGAGTCCGCGATGAACCACTCGCGTTCGCCGTCGGGGCGGGTCAGCGCGGCCTGGGTCCCGAGCATCGGTGCGACGATGCGGTCGATCTCCGCAAGCCATTCCTCGGTGCTGTTGAGCTTCCCGAAGTAGCTGCCGTGCCCCTCGTTGAGGAACTCGTGCTCCCAGCCCTGGCGCGGCGAGCCGACGCCCAACCCGAGCACACCCACGAAGTACCCCTCATCGGTGTGGACGGCACCATGCAGGAGGCGTTCGCGCAGCTCCACCGCGGAGAGAAGGCCGTCACCCAACTCGCAGTCAGGACGAGCCTGACCGCAGGCGACTGGCGAGCCCTTGGCGATCACGCCTTCGTCCTGGACGCGCGAGGGCCCGGGCAGTGCAACACGGGCCTCGTGCAGGGCCTTCGCGTACATCCCGGCGATGACGGGCGTCGCGTTCGACGTGCCGCCGAAGTTGCCTTCACAGTCGACCATGCCAGTGCAGTACGACGACGGGTACGACGTGCCGATGGAGGCGATGTCCGCCGGCTTGCCGTGCCCCGTGTAGGACGCGCCGTTCGGATCGATGGCACCGACCGTGATCATCCAGTCCGGGCCCTCCTGGCTGGAGTACAGGGTGGTGTTCGGGGCGGTGAAGGTGTTCGCCTGCCCGTTGCCGGCGGAGAAGAAGATCGTCTGCCCGCGCTCCGATGCCGCACGCTGACGCCCCGTGTCCGAGCCGCTGTAGATGCGGTCACGCATGCCGGCCGAGAACCCGTACGAGTTGGTGATGACGTCGATCCACGGCTGGTCCAGTGCCCAGTTGATGGCGTCCTCGGCTGTGGTGGTGCCGCCGTAGTCGATGAGCAC
>CBDTZE010000160.1:0-5523 GCA_965364815.1 uncultured Nitriliruptoria bacterium
CTCTTCCGATCTGTCGTGCTGTTGGTCCGCGAGGGCTCGATCGTCTACCAGTCCCCGTCAGTCCAGCGCGTCCTGGGCTACGGCCCGGACGAGGTGATGGGGAGCCCCTACCTGTCGTTCGTCCACGTCGACGATCGCGATCACGCCATCGACGGGGTTGTTGAACTGCTCGCCGAGCCCGACGTCCCACGACTGATCGACTGTCGCCTCCGGCACAAGGACGGGCACTGGGTCCAGGTCGAGACCAGCGCGCGGAACCTGATGGCTGACCGCCGCGTCGGTGCCTTCGTGCTGAACATGCGTGACGTCACCGAGCGCAAGCGCTTGGAGGGCGAGTTGGAGCACCGCGCCTTCCACGATGGTCTCACGGGGCTGCCCAACCGGTCGCTGTTCCGCGACCGCGTTGACCACATCGTCGTACGCGCGGGTCGCAAGAAGGTGCAGGCCGGGGTGCTCTATCTCGACCTCGACGGGTTCAAGATCGTCAACGACACCCTCGGTCACGCGGCCGGTGACGCCGTCCTGACCACCGTTGCCGAACGCTTGAAGGTCGCTGTTCGTGACTCCGACACGGCCGCCCGGCTCGGGGGCGACGAGTTCGCCGTTCTGCTCGAGGACCTCGACGACGACGAAGGCGCCGCCCGTGTGGCGCAGCGGATCATCGACGCGATGAAGCAGCCGGTCGACGTCAATGGGACCGAGGTCTTCATCGGCGTGAGCATCGGCATTGCCCTGCTCCGCGAAGGGTGGACCGGCGACGAACTGCTGCGCAACGCCGACATCGCCATGTACATGGCGAAGGCCGCGGGCAAGGGTTGCTTCGAGGTCTTCGAGGCGCAGATGCATGCCGCCGTCGTTCAGCGCCTGGACCTCGAGCGGGATCTGCAGTTGGGGTTGGACCGCGGCGAGTTCGTCGTCCACTACCAGCCCATTGTCCAACTCGAGGACTCACACATCGTCGGCGTCGAGGCGCTGGTGCGCTGGGACCGCGGACCCGACGGCATGGTCAGTCCGGGGGAGTTCATCCCGGTCGCCGAGGAGACAGGGCTCATCGTTCCGCTGGGTCGCTGGGTCCTGCGGGAAGCCTGCACCCAGGCCGTGAAGTGGCAGGCGTCGCGCGGCGGAACGCCGGCGTTCCACGTGAGCGTCAACGTCTCCATGAAGCAGTTGGCGCACCCGAGCCTGGTCGGCGACGTCCGAGAGATCCTCGAGGACACCGGGATCGATCCCGCCAGCGTGGTCCTCGAACTCACCGAAACGGCGCTGGTTCACGACACCGAGCACACGGCCGAGGTCCTGACCCAACTCAAGTCGCTTGGCGTCCGCCTCGCGATCGACGACTTCGGCACGGGCTACTCCAGCCTCGCGTACCTCCAGCGCTTCCCGCTGGACATCCTCAAGATCGATCGGTCCTTCGTCGAGGGCGTCGTGCGCGGCACGCAGTCCCCGGCGCTGGTCCGTGCGATCATCGACATGAGCCGAAGCCTTGATCTGGAGACCGTCGCCGAGGGCATCGAGCACCAGGAAGAACTCCAACGAGTGCGCGACATGCGCTGCAGCTACGGGCAGGGCTACCTGTTCGCTCGACCCGCCTCGGCCGAGGACGTCACGCGTCGCCTCGCGCTCACCAACCCTGCCGTGCCGAACCCTGCGGCCCACGAGCGCACGAACGCCTGACCTCGGATGAGCGGCCAGCCTCAGCCAGGCCGGTCAGGCTTCGGCCGCGTCGGTGTTCGCTGGGGCGGGGGTCTGCGCTCGTTCGGGAGCCGGAGCCGGAGCCGGCTGCGGGCTCGACGTGGGTGTCGGTTCCGGGGCAGGCGTCGGCTCGGCGGGCTTGTCGTTCTTCTTCGGCCCGTCGTCCTTCGGCTTCGGCTCAGGCTGCGGCGCGGGTGCAGGGGGCGGGGCTGCCGGGTCCGGTGTTGCCGGGTCCGGTGTCGGGACGGGCTTCGGGGCGCAGCGTTGACGTCCTTCCTCGAAGTCGTCGCGGTCCCCCGAGCAGCCGCCCGACCATCGGTCGAGGTCCACATCGGCGAACTCGACGACGTCGATCGACTCCATGGCGCGGGCCATGTAGGTGCCCCAGATCTGGGCGGGGACGGTGCCGCCGGCCACGACCCGGAAGCCGAGGATCCCACGCATTTCCCGCGGCTGCTCGAAGCCGACCCACACGGCCGTCGCCAACTGGGGGGTGAACCCGACCAGCCAGGCGTCGCGGAAGTCGTTGGTCGTTCCGGTCTTGGCCGCTGCGGGGCGGCCGATCTGGCCGCGCGTCGCGGTCCCGGCCTCGACGTTGTCCTCCAACATCGCGGTGACCGTGCGGGCGATCTCCGGGTCGAGGACCTGCTCGCAACGGGGCTGGTGGGTGAAGACCAACTCGCCGGTGCGGTCACGGACATCGGCGACCGCGTACGGCTCGCACCACGCGCCGTCGTTCGCGAACGTCGCGTACGCGGCAGCCATGGTCACGGGGTGTGACTCCACGGACCCCAGCGGCAGGGAGCAGTAAGGGGGGAGGTCGGGGATGCCCAGGCGGGCGGCCAGGTCGGTGACGTGCTCCATGCCGACCGCTGCCCCCAACTTCACGTGATAGATGTTGTTCGAGGTCGTCAGCGCCTTGGGCATGTCGATGATGCCGCCACTGCGCTCGGAGTAGTTTTCGGGCTCCCAGTCCTCGGGGCAGCCGGCGATGGCCTCGCCGCCATCGGTGTCCGTGTGCCAGTCCGTGCTGATGCCCTGCTCGAGGGCGGCAGCCAGCAGGATCGGCTTGAAGGAGGACCCGACCTGGCGACCGGGGGAGCCGGCGCCAGCGACCAGCGGGTTCACCGTGGTGGTCGTGCAGACCACGTCCTCGGCGATGCCGTCACAGTGGCCCCAGGCCTGCGGCCCCAGCGCCATGGCGCGGATCGCGCCGTCGCCCGGCACCACACTCACGATGCCGGCCATCGGGTCGGCGGTCGGGTCGGAGACGAACTCTGACAGGGTCGTGACCGCGTCGGCCTGCAGTCGGGGGTCCAGCGTCGTGCTGATCTCGAGGCCACCACCGAAGATCTTGTTCGCGCGCTCTTCCCTGGTGTCGCCGAGGGCGGGGGAGTCGAGGAGGACGTCGACGATGTGCCGCACGAACATCGGCTGCTCGGGCTCGGGCAGTGGCGTGATGTCGACCAGATCAGCGACGGGGATGGCGTTCGCGTCGTCGGCCTCGGCCTGGGTGACCATGCCCTGGCTGACCATCTCGCGAAGCACGGTGGCACGACCGGCGGCCGAGGCCTCGGGGTCGTTGGCGAGGTCGACGGCTGCAGGGGCGCTGATCATGGACGCCAGGACGGCCGAGCGCGACAGGTCCAGTTCCTCGACGGGCAGGCCGAACCAGTACTCGGCTGCGGCGGCCACGCCGTAGGTGCCCCCGCCGAAGTAGACGATGTTGAAGTAGCCCTCGAGGATGTCCTCCTTGGACAGTTCCTCCTCGAGGCGGACGGCCCAGACGGCCTCGGTGATCTTGCGCTCGAAGGAACGTTCCGAGGTCAGCAGCACGTTCTTCACGTACTGCTGGGTGATCGTCGAGGCGCCCTGCTTGACCTCGCCTGCCCGGTAGTTGGCAACACCGGCACGGACGATGCCCTGCGCGTCGAGGCCGTCGTGCGTCCAGAAGCGGGCGTCCTCCGTGGCGATGACGGCATTGCGGAAGACCTCGGGGATGTTCTCGAGCGGGACGATGCGTCGGTTCTCGGGCCCCGAGAGGATGGTCAGGAGGTTGCCGCTTGCGTCGTAGACGCGGGAGCGTTCGTTCGGGACGCTGAGATCCGCGGGCAGCGGCGCCACGTCGAAGAACCGTTCGCCGACCATGGCGATGGCTTCTTCGGAGTTGCCGGTCAGGGGAACCGCCGCGGCAGCCGTGCCAGCCGCGAGCAACAGGCCGGTCGTGGCCAGCAGCACGGGGTGGCGACGCGCGAAGCTCTTGCGCTCGATCTCCTCGACGTCGACGGCCTTGCCCGGACGGACCTCGCGTCCCACGACGTCCCAGGCCGCGGCGATGCGCTGGCGGACCTCGTCGAGGCTGGGGCCGTCGCCGAAGGGGGTGTCACCGGTAGAGGGAGTGGTGGACACGGGGACCTCCAGGAGGTGGTGGAGGGCGCCCCGGAGGTGGGTGGGGGCGCCAGGCGGTGTGTCGCCCGCAGACGTGCCCGTGGCCTGTCGGAGCCAAACGCGCGAGCGAGGATCAGCCGCCACGCGTGGAGAAAAATGAGTGATCCCTCCCAGATCTGGGAGGGATCACGCAGGTTCTCGCCGCCGGAGGGGTGATGGGGCGAAAAGTCGAGGTCGAGGGTCGTGCCTCGCAGGTCAGGTGGTGGCGAGCTCGCACTGGAGGCGCTTGAGGCCATCACGGATCCGGGTCTTGACCGTGCCCAGCGGGAGTTCGAGGATGGCGGCCACCTCGCGGTGGGTCATCCCGTCGAAGAAGGCGAGGGTCACCGCCTGGCGTTGGAGGTCGGTCAGGGCGTCCATCGCTGCTCGTACCTGGTCGTGCTCTTCGCGGGCGACCGACCCTTCAGCGACGGAGTCGTGTGGGCGAACCTGGTCGCGCACGCCGACCACGTGGTCGCGGTTGCGGGCGGCCTGCTCGGAGCGGACGCGATCGATCGCGCGGCGACGGGCCATGGTCAACAGCCAGGTCTCGAGGCGGCCGCGCTCACTGTCGAACCGGGCGGCCGTCCGCCACGCTTCGACCAGAACTTCTTGGGCCACTTCCTCGGACTGGGCCGGGTCACGCAGGACGCTGCGGACCACGCTCAGCACACGACCCGCGAATCGGTCGTAGAGCTCTTCGAATGCCAACCGGTCACCAGCCGCGACCTGCGACATGAGACGGCCGGCGTCGGTCGAGCCGACGCCGGGACCGAGGCCGACATGGGGGAGGGCGACTGCTGACATGTTCGCGGTCCCGGTCCGCCGGCGGGGTTTGGGGCCGGCTACGGCAAGTTGCCCTGCCTCTCGGCCGGCAGACGGCATGCCCCGGACATGGCCCGAATGGACCACTGCGCATGCCCGATCAGCCGGATGGAAGCGGGAACCAGCTCGAGCAAGGTGGCGTCCGACCACGCACAACCAAACTGAACGGAGTCCCCCGTGGGCCGCCTGACCCGCTTGATGACCGCACTCGTGGCCGCTGTGCTGCTCCCGACCACGACGGCCTGGGCCTGCGGCTTCCTCGTCGCCGCCAACGGATCCATCCGCCTCGACACCTTCACGGCCGCGTCGATCCTCACCCAGACCGGGGACGCGCACTACGTGACGGCGTTCTCCTTTGGGGGATCGCCGGAGTCCTTCGGGGCCATCATCCCGCTGCCGGACGTTCCCTACGAGGTGGAGAAGGCGCCCGGCTGGTTCCTGCAGCGCCTCGTGCGTGAGTCCCTCCCGGCCGAGCGTCAGTCCTTCGAGTCGGACACCGTCGCGGCCTCGGCTTCCGACGGGGCGACCGTCATCGCGTCCTACGAGGTCGACTCCCTCGACATCGTCGTGCTCGAG